>JANPGT010000638.1:0-5424 GCA_031424135.1 Chitinophagaceae bacterium | reverse complement strand
GCGGCAGCATCACAGAAGGGGCAGTGGGCGCCGGCACCGGTACCGTGTGCTTTGGCTTCAAAGGCGGCATCGGCACCTCCTCACGCAAATTACCCGCCAGCCTGGGTGGCTATACCGTGGGCGTGCTGGTGCAAACCAATTTTGGCGGCGTGTTGCAAATCAATGGCGCACCGGTGGGCAAGGCCCTGGGCAAATTTGATTTCAGCAACCAGCTGCTGAACAATGTAGATGGCTCGTGCATGATAGTGGTAGCCACGGATGCGCCAATGGATCACCGCAACCTGATGCGCCTGGCCAAACGCGCCATCCTGGGACTGGGGAAAACAGGCGGTATTGCCTCCAATGGCAGCGGCGATTACGTGATTGCTTTTTCTACTGCAGAAACGGCAAGGGTGGCCTTTCAATCCAACAATGCTGTCATTAATACAGCGGTGTTACAGAACGATGCCACATCTCCATTATTTTTGGCAGCCATTGAAGCCACGGAAGAAGCCATTCTTAATTCATTGTTTACCGCTACTACCACCAGTGGCAGAAATGGCCGAAGCGTAGAAGCCCTGCCGTTAGACAAAGTAATTCCTATCTTACAACAGTATAACAGTCTTCAAAAATAAAGCGCATGTACGCAATCATTAACGGCGAACTGGTACCCAAAGAAGAAGCAAAAATTTTAATCACCGATCTTGCAGTGCAACGCGGTTACGGTGTTTTCGATTTTTTCAGAACGGTAGCGGGTCAGCCGCTTTTTGCAGAAGATCACCTGGACCGGTTTTATCATTCAGCCAAATCTTTGCACCTGCCGGTGCAGCAAAGCCGCGAACAGTTAAAAACATTGATTGCCCAACTGGTAAAGCAAAACGGCATGGCAGACTCCGGCATCCGCATCACCCTTACCGGCGGTTATTCTGAAGATGGCTATCTGCCTGCTGCTCCCAATTTGTTGATTACCCAATCGCCCTTTACTTTTAATGCAGCAGGTTTTGAAAAAGGCATCGCACTGCTTACCCACGAATACCAGCGGCAATTACCCGAAGTAAAAACCATCGACTATATACAAGCCATCTATCTGCAACCTTACATAAAAGAAAAAAATGCCAACGATGTTTTGTATTACGCAAATAATGCGGTTACAGAATGTCCCCGATCTAATTTTTTTATAGTAACGGAAAATGATGAAGTCATCACTCCTGCAAAAAATGTATTGAAAGGGGTTACCCGTAAAAGAATCCTGTCGTTGACCGGGTTCAATATAAAAGAAGGGCATATCAGCCCGGCAGATCTTATCAATGCCAAAGAGGCTTTTATCAGCAGTACTACCAAAAAAGTGTTGCCTGTGCTTTCTATCGACGGAAAGAAAATTGGCGACGGAAAGCTGGGAGCTGTTACCAGTGGAATTTTTAACCGGCTGGTGGACTGACGGTGATAAGATAAATCGCCAGTGATGCAACTCACCCGCATCGCAGATGCGCAGGGGTGAGTTACATAACTAAATTACCTTGCCTAAGCCACGCTCCATCCCCTCATATTTGTCCCTTTACATCATTGAATTGTTCAATACCTTTAAACAGCTGATTGCTGCTGTAACTAACACCTATAAGAATTAAAACGGATTAGCCATATGACCAGGATTCCCTTCGATGAAATGAAAGCCACCATTAAAAAAGCCTTCCTGCTGGCCGGTATGCCCGAAGACAAGGCCGAGACCTGCGCCCGGATACATTCCGAATCAAGCAGGGACGGGGTATATTCTCACGGCCTTAACCGCGTAGAACGTTTTGTAGAATATATTCACAAGGGATGGGTAGATGTGCATGCGGAACCCAGTCTTGACAACAGCCTGGGCGCAATGGAAGTGTATAACGGTAATATGGCACCGGGAATACTGAACGCCCTTTTTGCTATGAACCGTGCCACCGAACTGGCAGCCAAAAACGGGCTGGGCCTGGTAAGCCTCAACAATACCACGCACTGGATGCGCGGCGGCGCCTATGGCTGGCAGGCGGCCGACAAAGGTTTTATCGGCATCTGCTGGACCAATACAGAATCCTGCATGCCCGCCTGGGGCGCAACCTCCAGCGGCATCGGCAACAATCCTTTTATTATGGCGGTGCCTCGCAAAGAAGGTCATATTGTGCTGGACATGGCCATGTCTCAATACTCTTACGGCAAGCTGCAGGTAACACGTCTTAAAAATCAAAAACTACCTTACGCCGGAGGCTTTGATAAGGACGGTGCATTAACCGATGACCCCGGCGCTATTGAAGAAACAAGAAGAATATTGCCGATTGGCTTCTGGAAGGGTTCTGGCTTTGCCGTATTGCTGGACATTATTGCGGCCCTGCTCTCTGGCGGTCTCAGTACGGCGGCCATTGACAAATTTGACAAGGGCAGCTGCGGCAGTTGCTGCCAGGTATTTATTGCCATCAACCCGCTGAAGATAAACACCCAGGAATTTATTGATAAAGTTTTGCAGGATACAGTGAGCCAGCTAAAGTCTTCGGTACCGGTGAAAGAAAACGGCGAGATTTTTTATCCAGGCGAAAATTCATTGAAAACCCGGAACGAAAACTTACAATTGGGCATACCGGTAGATGACGGGGTTTGGGCCACGGTGAAAAAACTGGCCGGTCAGCAATAATAAAATAACAGCATGAAAGCACTCTGCGTACAATCGCCCCACCGTATGGTGATTGAAGAAAGGCCGATGCCGGTGATACATTCACCGGAAGAAGTGTTGATAAAAGTAAAAGCCGGCGGCATCTGCGGCTCAGACGTACACATCTATCATGGCAGTTCTTCAGTAGCTACCTACCCAAGGGTAATTGGGCACGAAATTGCAGGAGAAATTATTCAGACAGGAAATGCGGTTATTGATTTTTCCATTGGAGACCGCGTGGTAATGGACCCGGTAATCAGTTGTGGCGAATGCTATCAATGCCGCATTGGCCGGCGCAATGTATGCGGCAAACTGCAGGTAAGATCGGTACATGCA
Organism: Chitinophagaceae bacterium; assembly: GCA_031424135.1. Taxonomy (GTDB): domain Bacteria; phylum Bacteroidota; class Bacteroidia; order Chitinophagales; family Chitinophagaceae; genus JACMLD01. The sequence continues at coordinate 2,432 of JANPGT010000638.1, read as the reverse complement.
GATGGGGGTTACCAGGAATACCTGGTGCTGCCGCAACAAAGCATCTACCGCATCCCGGATCAGCTGAGCTGGGAAGAAGCCGTCATGATTGAGCCCTTTACCATTGCAGAACAGGTATGCTGGCGGGCCGAAATAACAAAAGAGGACATTGTTTTTATTATGGGGGCGGGTCCGCTGGGACTGAGCATCCTTAAAAGAGCAAAATTATCAGGTGCCGCCTGCATCATCTCAGACATACAGGAGAACCGGTTGGATTTTGCCCGGCAGTATGGTGCCGATGCCACTATCAATGCCGGGAACACAGATGCGTCTACTGAAATAATGAAACATACTGCGGGCAATGGTGCTACCGTAGTCATTGATGCGGCCTGTATAAAGGGTTCGTTTGAACTGGCCCTGGATTGTGTGTGTGCAGCAGGCCGCGTAATTACTTTGGGCTTTGGCAAAGAGCCTTCCGCCATCAGCCAGTTCAGCATTACTGCAAGGGAGATTGATGTAAGAGGCTCAAGGCTGCACAACAATAAGTTTCCCGTAGTAATTGAAAACTTTGTCAGCGGCAAGATCCAGGTGAAGGATATGATAACCCATCGCTTCCCGTTTACAGCTATACATGATGCTCTGAAGCTGATAGAAGATCCTTCAATAGAGAAAGGGAAGGTGATATTGCTTTTTTGATCAACACTGCTCTATGCGATTTTATATGCCCAGGTTGTCCCGGCGAACGGTTAACTCATAAGTAAATGAAGCCTGGCAAGATAAATCGCCATGCATTGGGCAATGATTGGTGGCTTATTTGCCGGCACCGCCTTCCAGGTAGGTAATGGTTATCGTGCAATTATTGCCACGTTTTACAGCGCCACTGGTAGTTACCACAAAACTTTTGTCAAGGGTATAATTGAGGGCATTTTTAGACAACCCTGCACCTAATTGAAAGCTGGCACCTACATTGGGAGCAATGGCTTTGCCGGGGCGCAACTGGTCTGCAAAATTGACGCTGTTATTGGTATAGCTATTATCCCTCCTGAAATAAAAACTGGTAATACCGGCGTTGTCATCCACTTTTACGGTAGCGCCAATGATCCAACCTTTGGGTAAATCGTCCACTGCATAAGTACCATTTACCGGCAGCACAAATGTTTTGGTATAGGTTTTACGGTCGCGGAATTTAGCATCGCCCACATGCAGAAAACCGGAAGTCTCCACGCCCTGCTGTTCGTAATAATTAAAAGGAGTGCCCTTGTCAACCGTGGTATTGCGGAGCGTCACTTTGCCAAAAGACTTTACCTGGTCGTACAGGGTCTGCTGAAAGCCGGTAAACCGGTTACTGTCAAGCAAAATATCCCCACTGCCCAATGACACCACGGCTACCCTTGCGCTGTTGTTGAAATTATTGTTGAATGTATTGCCAATGACCTTTGCACCGGGGTTATTGGCTTCATGATCTACGGCCACCGTCTGGTATTTATTAAAGCGGTTATTCCTGATTTCGCAGTTCACACATTCGCTCAGCGTAACGCCCCTTCCCCAGTTGGCATTGCCCTGGCTGGAGCTGGAATCAAGCGTACTGTTTTTCAATATACACCGCTCGCAGAACTGGAAATTGGCAAGTCCCGTTCCCGGGTTGGTGGCGCGTATATTGTCTACCGTTATAAAGAACCCACCCTGGATATAGACCCCGGCTTCGGCGAATGGCCGGTTGCTGTAAAATTCAAGGTTTTTTATTACCACATTGGACACCAACTGGCGTACTCTTATCAATCTCCTGTTTTTTGATGCTGTACCGGCCACCTGCATTTGGGCGCCACAGGGTCTGCTCAATGTAATATGATTGGCATTGGGCACCGCTTTAATGGTAAACCAGCCAAATACTGCGGGTTCGCCGGCATCATAGGGCGCGGTTCCAAATCTTCCGTATACCGTATCGCCCACTTTGGCACCTGCGCTGGAAACCACGGGGATGCTGGTCATGCTGCTTTCCAGGTTGCCATTGATTTCAAAACCCAGGCTGTCTGTGCCAAAATCGCTGCTGAACCAGGGGCAGTTATTGATAAGCGTTAGTCGCTGTCCAACCCCTTCTATGGTAATATTAGATCTTAACCGAACGCCTTTCTGTGTTCTGGGATTTGGCCTGTCCCAATTGTACGGAAAAGGCAGAAAGACTTTTCCTCCGTGATAAGTTCTGTACAAACTTTCAATGGCCTGTTCGCAGGCCAGCGCAGCACTCATGCCCGCCTTCATATTATAGGGAGGCTTGCTAAGATCTATATACGCCTTTGCAGAAGGGATAAATTTCTTGCCCGGCTGGGCATATAACTGAACACTGAAGAACAGTAAGGCCAATACAAAAATTTGCTTCATAGTAGGGGTTTGTGCCTGCCATTGGATGGCAGTTAATATTTTCAGTAAGGGTTAATGCTTCCGGTAAGTTACAG
>JANPGT010000637.1:0-3453 GCA_031424135.1 Chitinophagaceae bacterium | reverse complement strand
CCTTAAAAACCATGGTCTGCATAGCCTATATCATCGGCTTGTATTATAATTATATTGGTTTGCTTGTGCGTTATTTTTTTCTGTGCTTAAGCTAAAAGTTAAAAAACAATCGACAGTAATAAAAAAAAATTGTGACGGCATGACATACACCAACAGGTTGAAAAAATTATATAATACTTTTATTATGCTGCAGAAATTCACTTTCAATAACAGGGTATCCGGCTATGCGGTGTCTACCGGAAAAACAGGCAGTCCTACCAAAGTCTCCTACAAGGGTTACAGGGGTTTCCAGTACTTGTCCGCAAAAGCAAGGTATTGCTGCCAGTCGTACAGTGTAACATCGTGCCTGCCTGCGCGTATATGGTAACGCACGGTTTCGCCCACCGGCTGCTGAAGTCCCGGCATAGCTGCTTGGCCTATACCCTTTTTCCCGAAAAGTGCATATACGGCATTGGTATGCTGTGCACCCAGGAATTCGCCTTTGGGGTCTGACCACTGATCGCCTTCTGCGCTGGCTACATACAGCGGGCGTGGTGCCATCAATGCCAGCAGCATGTGCTGATCTACGGGCAATGCGGCGGTATTATCATTGTATTTTTTATAATTGGCAGCAAACCAATGTGGAAATTTCTGGTTAATGATGGCCACTGTTTCTCCATACCATCGTTTGGAAAGTGCGGCACCACCTTCTCCGGATTCGTTTGAAACGATGATGGAAAAACGCGGGTCGGATGCCCCGGCCCATAAAGCGGCTTTCCCTAAACGTGAGTGTCCCATCAGGGCGACTTTTTTTGCGTCGATGGCCTTATCCTGCTGCAGGTAATCCATCACACGGCTAAGGCCCCAGGCCCAGGCGCCGATAGCGCTCCATTCATCCGGCTTTATCTGCAATGCGTCGCTCAACGTTGTTCTGATACCGGTTTTCCAGCCATCAGGGTTATCAGGTTCTATATCACCATAATAGGCTACGGCAATACCATAGCCATGAGAAAGTATTTCGGTCACCTGCCATTGCGAAGCGCCAGCCCCTCTTGATGAATCAGTTGCTTTATTATTCACCACGCCTTTACCCCGGGGATCGATCCAGCCGGTTGATAAGAAAATACCGGTATCATTGGCAATAGTATGGTTGCCACTAAAATTATACCCGGTAAAAACCGGCACCGGTCCTTTGGCGGCAGCAGGCAGGTAAATCAACATGTCCAGGTAAACGCTGCTATCGGCTGCAGAGAGGTAAATTCTTACCTGTTTGCGGATGGCCAATCCGCCCAATGCGTTTTTATTAATTTCCGTTACAGCAAACCTCAACGGTATTTTCTTAACAGGGAATTTGCCATATACATTTTCTTCGAACAGCCGGTATATCCACGGCCGCTGCAACCGGTTCCATTGTGCAGCAGTGGTAATTTGCTTACGGTCCTTACCCAATAGTGGATCGGGCAAAGTATAGGCAGGCACTTTTTCCTCGCTGGTATTAGAAACAAATGACTGGGCAATGGCTTGTACCGGCATTGTTACCAGTACTATGCCGGCAGCAAAACATACGGTGGAAACAAACCTGCAAAATGGTATCATCTATTTTTTTAGTTTATATACTTCAGCCCCTGCCAGCAAAAAACAGCCCAATCCATAGTCTTCAAAATCGGGCTTGCTGGTATAAGTGACCGGCTGCCCGTCTTTGGGTTCCTTTCCGGTACCCTGCACATAGCCCAGTACGCCGTCTTCGTGTACACAATCTTTGGCCACGGCATTCCACGCTTTCACTACTGCAGGCAGGTAATCCTTTCTGCTAAGATAACCATTATTGATGCCCCATGCCATGCCATAGGCAAACAGCCCGGTACCCGACAATTCCTTTCCGCTGAAATGGGTTGAATCATGCAGGCTGGCATTCCAGAAACCATCCGAACGCTGTAGAGGCAGCAATGCTTTTACCATGTCTTTGTAATCCTGCATGTACTCATTGTAGTAGGGACTGCTTTTGGGAAGCAAGGCCAGTGTGCGTACCAGGGCCGCTATCACCCAACCATTGCCGCGGCTCCAGTAGCAGTCTTCGCCATTGGGTTCTTTGTACGGCGGCACAAAATCCTTATCGCGCCACCAAAGATGATCAGCGGGGTTATACAATCCATTGCCACCATGTTTATATTTGGAGAAAGCATACATCTGGTACATTCTGCCGAAATAAGCAGTGTCATTGTATAACACGCCCAGCCTGGCATACACCGGCATGGCCATCTGTATGGCATCTATCCAGCTCCAGTCGTCTATTTTATCGGTAGCCATCATTAAATCAATAGAAGCTTTGATATCTTTTATGCGCTCTTCTTTTTTATCTTTCAAGTATAGGTCTATATAGGTCTGGCCGCAGCACTGGTTGTCGGCATTCCGCACCTTTACACCACCGTTCAACCCCCATTGGTGTTTTTCGCCCCATTGCACTGCATAATCATAGTAGGCTTTATTTTTATCGATACTGTACAGTGCCATCAATCCTTCATAATATACGGCCCTTGTCCAGATATTGCTGGGCCGTTCCTTATTGGTGATGATGGTTTTGCCTGCATCCGGCCATGTGCGCATAAAATATGCGTTGGCCAATTGCATTTTCTTCAGCACAGCTTTCTTTGCAGGCAGGGCTTGCGCACTGGCTGCAATTGCTGTTAACAGCAGCAGGACATTGGTTAGAGCAGCAATTTTTTTCATGTACATGTTCTTTGTAGGTTGAAGTTGATGATTTATTTTGAAATGATGGCTTAACAACAGATTAAACAATCTTAAAAATAAAAGCTGACGCGGTCATGTATTTACCGCCTTGCGATGCCGTAAACAGGTAAGCAGGTTTTCCATCCCGGAAAAGTATTTGTGGCCGCTCAAACCGACCGTATTTTTTTAAATGCGGCGGCGGCGGAGGTTGCTGAATATATTTATCGGCGCCGTAATACGCAATTAAGGGATCCGTCCATGCAATACCTTTTTTAGACTGCATCAGTATGCCATTCTCGTGGTTATAAAACCCCATATCTCTTGCAATCATGTTAAAACGTTTGTTTTGCAGCCACACAAACGCATCTTCAAACTGCCGGTTATTGCCTTTACCGGAAAAATCAATCACCGGGTTTGCCTTGTATTTAATATAGGGGCCCTCCAGCTTATCGGCTATGGCGAGGCCGTACTTGCGGTTGCCCTTTATCAACGGGTCTGTGGAGGTCTCGTAGTCTTTTGTATTCCAGGATTTGTAATACAGCCAGTATTGTCCATTGGGGTGCTTTACAAAAGCAGGATTGGTGGTGCAATGATCATCCCAGGCACCTTCATCACCCGCTTCCAGCAAAGGTTTATCAGGTCTGCTCCAGGGACCGTTTAAAGAAGGGGCCGTGGCCAGGCCAATCCGTTTTGTATTGGTTTTTCCATTGCTGTTGCCCATGTAAAACAGGCAGTAATGCCCATCTA
>JANPGT010000636.1:0-2251 GCA_031424135.1 Chitinophagaceae bacterium | reverse complement strand
CAGAATGAATTGATCAATGCCATAGCTGAGGTGAATCCCAATATTGTTTTAGTAGTTATTTCAGGTGGTATCTGCAGTGTTACCCCGGTAATCAAAAATGTAAAGGCGCTGCTGTATGCATTTTATCCGGGACAGGAGGGTGGGCGTGCCATTGCAGATGTTTTGTTCGGAAACTATAATCCTTCGGGCAGACTGCCCGCTACCATGCCTAAGAATGATGAGCAGATTATGCCCGTCAGCACGGACTTCCGTAATATGGTAACAAGGGGTGCCGGCTACCGTTGGTTTGATGCACAGCAGCTGCAACCTGAATTTGCTTTTGGTGCAGGATTGAGTTTTACCAATTTTACCTATAGTGATATCACTGTAAGTAATAAACACGCCCGCGTGGGTGATTTGATAGAAATAATCTGTAAGCTTACCAATACCGGGAAGTTGGCGGGCGAAGAAACTGCACAGCTTTATCTCTCTACCGGAAAAATTATCCCGCAGCTGCACATGCCGCAAAAGCAATTGCGGGGCTTCAAAAAAATCTACCTTCAGCCAGGAGAAACAGTATTGGTCAATTTTACGCTTTCTCCGGAAGAGCTGTATATCTATGACACACTTACAAACGCTTACCTGGTACCTGAAGGAGAATATATTGTTCAGGCAGGCGGGGCATCCGACCAGCTGCCGCTAAAGGCTGCATTCGTGCTGCACAGTGCTTTGACCAAACCGGATCTGCTTGTAAAAAATATACGTACCATGCCCGTTTTCCCAAAGCCGGGTGAGAGGGTAGTATTTATGGCTTCACTGATTAACAATGGTACCGGACCATTGCAGCGTGGAAGTAAAGTGTTGTTGCATTTTTTTGTAGATGGAAAGGAAGTTGCCTACTACGCTGCTGTTGCAGCAGGTATACCTGCGGGAGGGATGGAATTGGTTTGTGCCCAGGGCCTCCATGGTATAAACTGGATGGCAAAGAATGGGAAATTCACCATATCAGCAGTTATCGAAACAGGCCCTTCCAACGATTTACACCGCAATAACAACCAGTGTGCAGCACAGTTGCTGCTACCGGGTGGTCGAGTAATGCCGGCAGAAATTGTATCAATTATAGAATAATCAACCGGTAAGATATGCCACTGATAAAAAAGCGTACCGCCTTTCTGTGCTGTTACTGTATGGTCATCCTGACAACAACCCTGGCACAAACACAAACCACAGGCGTACCATTGTACCGCCAGCCTGGTGCTGAAATTCAAACAAGGGTAAAAGATCTGCTTCGCCGGATGACCCTTGAAGAGAAATGCAGGCAGCTTGATATTTGGCATCCAGTTACAGATTTGAGTAATCCTGCTGAACTGGGTAAAGCTGTTAATGCTTTGGGCGATACCGTTAAAAACGGAATTGGTTTCCTGCAATTTGATGTAAAAATGAAGCACTCCGATTATCTTATCCGATTCAATGCCATCCAAAAATATTTCATAGAAAAAACACGGCTGGGCATACCAGCTGTATCTAATGGCGAAGGTTGTCATGGTTTTGTTGGTGATAGTGATCAGCCAACTGTTTTCCCTGTACCGGCTTTATTAGGAAGCACCTGGGATACCAGCCTGGTGGAATCTGTGTATGCGGCGGTGGCAAAGGAAATGCGCAGTTACGGAATAACCCACGCTGCAACGCCGGTAATTGATTTACTCCGCGATCCGCGGTTCGGAAGATCAGATGAAATGCTGGGTGAAGATCCTTACCATGTTGCACAAATGGGCGTAGGAGCAGTATTTGGTCTGCAGGGACGAACCGGTATAATCGACAAAAATCATGTGATGGCTTGCGCCAAACACTTTTCCGGGCATGGACAACCTGAAGGTGGCACCAACCTGGCACCTGTTAATCTATCGGAACGGATATTGAGGGAAAATCATTTTTATCCTTTTGAAATGGCGGTCAGGAAAGCTAATGTTCGAACTGTTATGGCATCCTACAACGAAATTGACGGTATTCCCAATCATGCCAACCGTTGGCTGCTGAACGATGTTTTGAGAGGGGAATGGGGCTTTACCGGCTATGTTATCTCTGATTACGATGCCGTAAACAGGATGGTATACCGGCAGCATGCAAGCAATGATCAGCGGGAAGCCGCAAAAAAAGCCATCAACGCAGGAATGGATTTTGAATGTCCGTCCAGCTGGAAAGATTATTGTTTCCGTTTTTTGCCTGCCCTTATACAATCAGGAGATGTAAAAGAGGAAATCCTGGATTCAGC
>JANPGT010000635.1:0-2333 GCA_031424135.1 Chitinophagaceae bacterium | reverse complement strand
ATCGGTACTGCCTTTTGTGTAACGCTTAATAATACCGCGGTTGCTTTCACGGATAAAAGTAACAATCTCGTCGCGCTCATCCGATGCGGCAAATTCTTCTTCCAGGTATTCAAGTGCCTGGCTGGTGTTCATGCCTTTGTTGTAGATGATGCGGTATATTTCAAGAATGTGGTTGATTTTGTCTACGGTAAACCCGCGGCGTTTTAAACCCACTGAATTTACACCTGCATAGCTAAGCGGTACACGGCCTGCTTTGATATACGGAGGTACATCTTTGCCTACCAGTGATCCCCCGCTTACAAATGAATGTTGTCCTATCTGTACAAACTGGTGCACGGCGCACATACCACCCAGGATGGCCCAATCGCCCATGGTAACATGGCCGGCTACCTGTGTATTATTGCTCATAATGCAGTTATTGCCAATCACGCAATCATGTGCAATATGACTATAGGCCATAATAAGGCAGTTCTTGCCTACTTTGGTTACCCAGCTGTCTTTGGTAGCACGGTGTACGGTTACAAATTCGCGGATGGTGGTATTGTCACCTATTTCAACCCTGGTGGTTTCTCCTTCAAATTTTAAATCCTGCGGGTCTGCTGCAATTACGGCGCCGGGGAAAATGCGGCAGTTCTTACCAATTTTAGCCCCTTCCATAATGGTTACATTGCTGCCAATCCAGGTACCCTCGCCCACTTCTACATTCTGGTGAATCACAGTAAAGGGATCAATTTTTACATTGGTGGCCAGCTTTGCATTGGGGTGCACGTAAGTATGAGGATGAATCATTGTGTTTAGGTTCTTAAGAATTGGTTTAGCTGCAATGGATTCATTGCTCCCAACAGGGCTTAGCTTAGTACGATCTGTTTGATGGTTGGGTTTCAATTAAACGATTGAATATGAAAAAATAAGCCCGCCGTATGCAAAAGTATTAAAAAGCATGAAAGCAGCTAAAACAATAATTAACGCATGTTAGTAACGTGGTTTACCTGCTTCTGTTGCCTAAGGTATAACCCGTTTTTGTTTAATAATTGTTAAGCCTGAAAATAGGTCTTTTTTTTCAACACCCTGCCTTACCCTCTTTTTACCAGCTGGGCTACCAGATCTGCTTCGGTGGCAATTTTATTGCCGATGTAAACAGTGCCGTGCATTTCGCAGATACCCCTTCTAATGGGCGATATCAGCTCCATTTTCAAAATCATAGTATCTCCGGGTACTACTTTCTGCTTAAACTTACAATTGTCGATCTTCAGAAAATAGGTATCGTAATCACCTGGGGGCATGGCATTGATGCAGAGAATACCGCCGGTTTGCGCAAGCGCTTCCACCTGTAAAACCCCTGGCATTACGGGGTTGCCGGGAAAATGCCCCACAAAATACTGTTCGTTGAAAGTAACATTCTTAATGCCTACAATGTGCTTGTCTGTAAGCTCAATAATTTTATCTACCAGCAGGAAGGGGTAGCGGTGCGGCAGTTTTTTTTCTATCTGCTGCAGGTTATACAGCGGAGGCTGATTAGGATTGTATACGGGTATATCCTTAGTATGTTTATTCTTTTTTATGTATTGCTTTATCTTTTTGGCAAAATCTACATTGGTAGAATGCCCGGGCCTGTGCGCAATGATATGTCCTTTGATAGGGAAGCCAATAAGGGCCAAATCGCCAATTACGTCCAGCAGCTTATGGCGGGCGGGTTCATTGGGATAGCGCAGTTCCAGGTTATTGAGATAGCCTTCGCTTTTTACTTCTATTTTGTCCCTGCCAAAAGCTTTCGCCAGGCGGGTCATTTCTTCCGGCGTTACCGGCTTGTCTACCACCACAATGGCATTATTAATATTGCCGCCTTTGATTAGGTTGTGTTCCAGCAGCAGTTCCAGTTCATGCAAAAAACAGAAAGTGCGGCAGGGTGCAATTTCAGATTTGAATTCGCTCATGCTTTTAAGGCCGGCATGTTGCGTGCCCAGTACGGGGCTGTTAAAATCAATAAGGGTAGTGATTTTGTAGTCCATGGCGGGCATGGCCACCATTTCAACTCTTTTTACTTCATCGTAATGGGTAATATTGGTATCAATGGTATACCAGGCTTTGGCGGCATCCTGTTCCACTACGCCGGCGTCCTCAATAATTTCTACAAAAGGGGCGGAACTGCCGTCAATAATAGGTGTTTCCGGTCCGTTTATTTCAATCAGGCAATTATCAACCCCCATGCCTACCAGGGCTGCCAATACATGTTCTACGGTGCTTATTTTGGCGCCGTTGTCTTCTAAGGTAGTACCCCGCGATACATCGGTTACCAAATCACAATCCGCCTTAATAATTGGTTGACCAGGCAT
>JANPGT010000634.1:0-2846 GCA_031424135.1 Chitinophagaceae bacterium | reverse complement strand
GCAAACTCTTTGGAAAACAGGTACACAATACCATTCACTGATGCACCCAGTACTTTTCTGATACCAATTTCTTTCTGCCGCTGTATGGCCAGGAAGGATACCAGGCCGTACAAGCCCAGGCAACCCACTAAAAGTGCCAGTCCCAGAAATATTTTAAAGCCCTGGTACAGTACATCTTCCATAATATAAAATGCCCTAACCCTGAAGTATTCGTCCAGTGTCATGGCTTTGTACACCTTGTCAGGGAATAATTTCTTCCAGCTTTGTTCAATGTACTGCATAGTGGCAGAAGGACTCCCTGCCTTCATTTGTATGCTGGCCATATTTGTCCAGTTGGTACCATAAAAAAGCAGGCAGGAATTGATGTTGTCTTTGAGGGTTGCATTATAAAAATTACTGGTGATGCCAACAATGGTGCATTTGTCCTTCTGATTTACAATAATTTGTTGTCCCAGTGCAGCCTGGTTATTTTTAAAACCGAGACTGGCAATCGCTTTTTCATTGAGCAATATATTGTAATGGCCGGCACTGTCGTTCAGTGTTACCCTGTCATTTTCTTCCAGGTCCCTGCCAGCCACCAGTTTTATTTTATAGGTATTGAGATAGTGAGGGTCAACAAATTTTCTTTCGGTGCCAATTTTATCTGTTGTGGCGCTTCTTTGTATATCGCCAAAAGAATTGCTGGCAGAGGTGGGAGGGCCGGAACTGAAGCTGATATCTTCTACCAGTGGCAGGCTCATGACCGCCGCACGGAAAACAGATAGTTTGTTGCGGTCGTTTTCCGGTATATCAACTGTGAGAATACCCTTTTTTTGGTAGCCCATATCCTTGCTGCGGAAATATTTCATTTGAGTGGCCACCACGATGGTGCCAATGATGAGCAGTTGAGAAACCGTAAACTGTGTTACAATCAATGCCTTCCTGAACGAAAAGCGGCTGGTAAAAGAAGTGTTGCTGGCTTTGATGTTGTTTTTCAAAGCCTGTATGGGTTTGAACCCCGCCATAATACGGGCAGGATAATAGCCTGCAAGAAAAGTAATCAGCAGCACCATTACCAGCAGGAAAAGAATGATGGAATTATCAATATGCAGATTCAGGTCTACAATAAAAGAGAGGTAATTATTAAATGAATCCAGGAAAATGCCGGCCAGGTAGAGCCCTATGCCTGCAGCTGCCGCAATCAGCAGCAGGGTTTCGCCCATAAAGCGCAGGATGAGCTGCCAATTGCGGCTACCCAGTGTTTTTCTTATGCCGATCTCTTTCGTGCGTTTTAATGATTGCGCGGTGGCAAGGTTAATAAAATTGATGCAGGCAGTCAGCAGTATAATGATGCCCATAGTTACAAACGCAACAATAAGGATACCAGGTGTGGCATAATAGGTGCCGCCATATGTCTCGTCCGTATGAATTTCGTTCAAAGGCTGGGCGTGATAACTGGTGTTTTGTGCGATTTCCTTGTCGAGGTATTTATTCTTAAAGGGCTGTAACGCGGCTTCAAAACTTGCTATCCTGTAGTTGGCAGGCAACATCGCAAAAACAAAACTCTCGGAGTAAATCTCTTTCCAGTTGTTAACCAGCTTTTGGTTATTGTTTTCAAACACTTTAAAAGGCAATATGATACTGAAAGTAATGTTGGAGTTGCGCGGCGCATCTTCCAGGATGGCGGAGATGTGATAAGGTTTCTTATTTACCGTAACAAGTCTTCCTATAAGATTACTGTATTGTTGCTGGAATGCACTGCCAAAATAACGATCAGCCAGTTTTCTTGTCAGCACGATTTCGTCCGGCTGTGTTAATAGCTTGACGTTTGTTCCCGCCAGCAGTACGTAGTCAAAAGTTTGCAGGAAGTATTCGTCTGCATACATCATTTCATTTTCTTCAAATATTTTGTTATCCCCGTCTTTTCCTTCCAGCGAGACAATGGCCTTGTTCTGTACATAGACTTGTGTGACGGTCTCCAGCTGGGGAAAATCGGTGCGCATCGCGTTTGCAAGCGCAAACGGTACCTCACCGCTGTGTTCTATGCCGGAGTGTGTTTGCTCATCATAGACAATGCGGTAAATCCTGTCTTTCTTTGCATGAAAGTTGTCGAAGGTCTTTTCGTGTTTTACAAAAACGTAGATGGCAATACAGCTGGCAATACTGATAGCCATGCCGACTATATTAATGGCTGTATTGAACTTGTTTCGCTGGAAATTCCGAAGCGAGGTTAACAGGTAGTTTTTAAACATGATCTTGATTGCTGATTTTGGGATGTCTGCCCGGCCGGTTCATTCGGACGGGTCTGATTTCTTTTTTGGTAACAGGCTTTATTAAAATATAAGTACTCGTTTTCCGGGATTACCCCGGTTATTTTTTTCAAAAATTTAGTTTGTTGCTACTCACTACGCACGATTCACTACTCCCGTCTCATGTTCTCATTCACTCCTCAAACTAATTACCGGGTTGGTATTGGCTGCCCGCATCGATTTATAGCCTACTGTTATGGCTGCCACCACTGCGGTACTCAATATGGCCAGTAAGAAAATACCCGGGCCAACAGGAATACGGTATTTGAATTCCTGCAGGTAAGAATGCATGGCCCACCAGGCCAGCGGCGCAGCAATAAAAAATGCAATGATGAGCAGGCGGGAAAACTCTTTTCCGAACAACCATAAAATATTGCCCAGCGAAGCACCCAATACCTTTCTTACGCCAATTTCTTTTGTTTTGCGTACTGCCATAAAGGATACCAATCCATAGAGACCAAGACAACCAATAAATATGGCAATGCCTGCAAACGCCTGTATCAGCTTCAGCATAATATCATCCAGTTCATAAAACCTGGCAATGCGTTCATCCAGGAA
>JANPGT010000633.1:0-2946 GCA_031424135.1 Chitinophagaceae bacterium | reverse complement strand
GTTTGGCGGCACCTCTGTAGGCAAGCCGGAACGTATGCACCAGGTAGCGCAACTGGTTACCAAAGACGATGAACCAACGATTGTGGTTTTAAGCGCATTAAGTGGCACCACCAATGCGCTGGTAGCTATTGGCGATAGTTTAAGCAAGGGAGAAAAAGAGGCTGCGAAAAAACAGATAGATACACTGGAAGCCCATTACCAGCAATTCATCCTTGAACTGGTAAAAACGCCATCGGCACAGCAAAAGGCGAAAGCTATTATTGCCGAGCATTTTGAATTCCTGAACATCATACTGAAGATTTCTTTCAACGAAGCGTTGAATAAAGATATACTGGCGCAGGGCGAACTGCTGAGCACGAAGCTGTTTTGTGTATACCTGGAAGAAAAAGGCATTGGCCATCACCTGCTGCCCGCGCTGGATTTCATGACCATTGACAGTTATGACGAACCGCAGATAGGCAGCATCAAAGTAAAACTGGCCCAGATATTAAAGCAGCACGAAACAACTAAATTATTCATCACACAGGGTTATATCAGCCGCAATGCCAGGGGCGAAGTGGATAACCTGAAACGTGGGGGCAGTGATTACAGCGCTTCATTGATTGCAGCTGCCATCAATGCCAGTGTTTGCGAAATCTGGACCGATATAGATGGCATGCACAACAATGATCCGCGCGTTGTAAAACAAACCCGTGCCATTGAGCAACTGAGTTTTGATGAAGCTGCAGAGCTGGCTTATTTCGGCGCTAAAATATTGCACCCCGCTTCTATCTGGCCCGCACAGCAATATAAAATTCCCGTAAAACTGCTGAATACCATGCAGCCGGAAGCAAAAGGAACTTTGATTACCCAACAGGCGGGCAGCAACGGGGTGAAAGCCATTGCAGCAAAAGATGGCATCATTGCCATTAAAATAAAGAGCAGCCGCATGCTGCTGGCTTATGGCTTTTTAAGAAAGATTTTCGAGGTGTTTGAAAAATACCGCACGCCCATTGATATGATCACTACTTCTGAAGTAGCAGTATCCATCACCATCGACAGCACCCTGCATTTAAAAGAAATACTGAAAGAACTGGAACCTTTTGGCAATACAGAGATAGATGATAACCAAACCATCGTGTCTATTGTTGGTAACGAACTGGCCACTACAGAAGATCTGCTGGCGAAATTATTTACCGCATTGAAACCAATCCCGGTGCGCATGGTAAGCTATGGTGGCAGTCCGCACAATGTATCTGTGCTGATTCCTTCTTCTTTCAAAACACAGACCCTGCAATTGCTGAACAAAGGATTGTTTGGGCTGGATTAAAATATTCATTCCTTAATAGCAAAGCCCCGCCAGGTTGCGGGGCTTTGCTATTGATGGCTGGTATTTTCATCCGGTCTAACCTGCGGTACCGGCCATATTGGTATTCAATTACTGTTTTGCCTGGTCCTGCAATATATTGTCGTTGATTTTCCTGTTCTTAAGCACATTCACGTAAGTAAGCGCCAGCCTGATATTATAATTTTCGTAAGATTTTTGTGCCCACTCAATGGCCTTGTCAAGTTCGCCATTGATCTCGCAGATAATGGCCATGTTGTAGCAGGCCCTGCCGGCAATGCCAGGATTGCCGTTATTGGTTTCCTTGTACCACATTTCTTCAGCGCCTTTCCAGTTACCGGTACGGGCCATGCGGGTAGCTACTTTAAAATTGTCTGATCCTTTAATAAAGTAATCGCGGTATACACGTATCCAGTAGGGCAAAATTCTTTGCGCATAGGCCTGCCCGGTCTGAATGCCTACCTGCTTTACGGCTTCTTTGCGGTTTATCAATCCTGCAGCGGCCGCCACGGGGTTCAGGCCTTTGGCAGAATAATTCAGTGAGCGGGCAAAAGAATATTCATCCAGTACAATGCGGCCCTTCATATCATAAATACGCCAGCCTGTTTTAACCAGGGTCTGCATATTGGCCTGGTGTTCTATGCCCGGAATATTGCCCAGCGGCGTTCTCATAGATACCTGGTTGACCGCATAATTAATTTTTGAATCGGTATCAAAAAGCTCCAGCGCAAAAACGGCATCCGCTTTATTCTCTGCGCATATTTTTTCTACTTCGGTCCAGGATAATGGCGCAGGAAAGAAACCCGGTGCGGCACTATTGGTCACAAGGCTGGACGGTAATTTAATGGCGGTGAAGCGGTCGTTCCGCGAAAGTTCATCGGTAAGCCCGTTTACACTTGCTTCGGCGCCGGCTTTGTCCAGCTCAGGACCTTCCATGGTCATTACTTTATCAATGGCGTCTATCACTTTATTCTGTTTGGTAACAGCGCTGCGGTTGATAACCGCTACCGTTTTTATGTCTGAAGGAAGCGATACCGGCGCAGGTTCCTGTACACTCAGGTATACCAGGTTGGTAGATCTGCAGGAGCAGAAAAGAACTGCTGCCAGGGCGATGGCCATGCGTATTTTCATGTATTGGATTTTGTATATAACGAATTCCTCGCCGAATTGGTATACAGAATTCGGCCCATCGCGCAATCATCCGCCTAAAGCCCTGTTTTTCAAACCCCTTAGAAAGGTGTAAACGGCGCTGTTTTTGGTATTACAATAAAAATATGCATCTTTTGGAGTCTGGCATTTCATCTTTGGGCGACGGATGTTGCGACGCCCCGTTCATCTTTTTATCAATGGGCGCCGACCTATTCTACGCCCTCCGTTTGTCGAATTATTCAACCCCGCTGGGGTTGTAAAAACGATTGCCATCAATTCCCGGGGCGATGCCCCGGGCTATTCATATGACGCCCCGCTGGGGCTTTGAGAATCCAACAATAAACAGACCCACACACAATTTCATAACTTGCAGGTCCAAAATTACTCACGACTCACGACTCACGACTCACGACTCACGACTCACGACTCACGACTCACGACTCACGACTCACGACTCACGACTCACGACTATT
>JANPGT010000632.1:0-2941 GCA_031424135.1 Chitinophagaceae bacterium | reverse complement strand
CCTGAACTGTGTACGCGCACCATCTTTGCTGGTTCCATAGATTCGTACATCATCATCATAGATCAGATCAAGGCCCAGATTGAAAGAAATACCTTTAAAAATATTAGCGCTTAAAAGATTGGTCATAAACACGTCTATATTCTGCGGATTACGTTTGTAATTGGAAAAGAGGTCGAGCTTGCCCTTGTAAGTAACATTTTTCACTATCTCTTTCATGTAATTGGCACTCAGGTAGGCGCCAAATTCATTGTTGACTGTTTTGCCCAACGGTACACCATAGACATTGCCTTTTCCGGTGGGTGTCAACGGATTCAAACCTGTAGCGGTTACAATTACCCAGCGGCTGGTGACAGGGGATAGGAATAAAGAGAAATCTTTATTGGGTTTAAAATCAAGACCCAGTGAAAGCAGTACATAGCCTGGCGATAAGAATTCCGAAATTTTGGTAGACGTAGTGGCAGTGGGGTAATTAAAGCCCGGTGCAAACTGTGTACGGAAATTGAATAAGGCACTGGCATACCATTTACTGGTGGGACTTAATTTATAGCCGTATTTGGAAGTAAGATCAATACGGTCATCACTTTTGCGGCTACCCAAAGACGTTGTTTTGATATATCCAAGGGCAAGATCAAGGCTATTGTCCCAGGCATTCCTGTCTTTTGCATAAAAAGCATGCAGGTTTAAAAAGCCATTTACATTCAATTGAAGATTGTCTCCCCCTGCAGCCCAGTTAGACAGTGATGTCTGACCAAAATTGAGGTTAAACAGGCCACCTTTTTTCCAGGTTTTAGGCAGGGTATCATTGGGATCTTTGGTAATTGTTTTTTCACTTGCGTTTTTCAGGTCTTTTATTGTCTGGTCCTGGGCATTTGCGGTATAGGCAGCTGCAAGAACTGCGGCAGTTAAAAATAGTTGTTTCATGGTTTTTTTTTAGTGGTAAGAAATTACTGTGCCAGACGCGTATCATGTCGGCATTGGTTGCAACAAAAGGCATTTGTGGACTGATTTATTTTTATACAGCAGGCATAAAAATAAAGCCGTCCCAGTAAATCTGTATAATACCAGGTAAAGAAACGCTTACCAGGTTTGTACACGGTTTACAGGAACAGCTATAAGTGTGGTTGGAATAAATATTATTTTTTCAGTGCATCACGTATTTCACGCAGCAGCACAATGTCTTCCGGTGTTGGTGCAGGAGCTGCTGGTGCTGCCTCTTTTTTCTTCATGGCAGCATTCATTGCTTTAATAACGATGAACAGCACAAAAGCAATTACAAGAAATTTAATAACGGCCGCCAGGAATTTTCCGTATTTAACAGCGCCCCATGCCAGTTTATCAAGGTCTTCTACCTGCGCCGCTTTTAAAGCAGGCGCCAGCAGTAAAGGAGTAACTACATCATCTACCAGTGATGATACGATGGCGCCAAATGCACCGCCGATTACTACCGCCACGGCAAGGTCAACGATATTGCCTTTCATGACGAATTCTTTAAATTCTTTAATCATTCCCATGTTTGTTGGTTTTAGTTGTTAAAGTGGTTGTGTAAACAAATTTAGGGCTTAGTTGAATTTAGTGGCAGATTAGTTGCATGTTAAAGGAAAAACATATATTATTTTTTTAAACCGGGATACTGCATTTTTAAATCTCTTAATGCATCCCTGAGTTTTTTTGCAATAATGTGTTCTTTGTACCAATTTTGGTCAGACGGTACAATGGTCCAGGGTATATCGTTGCATTGTTCAAAGCAGTCTTCATACATGGCCATATACTCGGTCCACAGTTTTGCTTCGTTGAAATCATTTTCATTGTATTTCCACTGTTTGGTGGGGTCTTTGATTCTTTCCTGCAAGCGTTCCTGCTGTTCTTCGGGCGATATGTGCAGGTAGAATTTCAGGATAACAGTGTTGTTGTGTTCTGCCAGCAACTGTTCAAAGTCATTGATTGCCTTCATTCGTTTTTTGGCTGTCTTGTCATCGCACCATTTGTGTACCCTGGTGACTACAATATCTTCATAGTGCGATCGGTTAAAAAGCTGGATCATTCCCCTGGCGGGCGCGTGGCTGTGGATGCGCCATAAAAAATCGTGAGCGAGTTCTTCTGCAGTAGGTGCTTTGTATGATTTTATGGTAACGCCCTGTGCATTCATGGTGCCCAGTACATTTCTTACTACCCCGTCTTTTCCGCTGGCATCCATACCCTGTATTACAACCAGCACGGAGTGTTTGCCTTCTGCAAATAAAAGGTTCTGCAGTTCATTCAGCTCTTCCAGTATTTCACTATTTTTTTCTTTGGTAGCCTGTTTGTCAAAATCCTTTGGCGCCCGGGTATCTATTTCAGACAATTTTATCTTTGCCATAGCAATTTTCTGTTGAAGGTAAAATTTATTTTGAAACTGTTTCAGGCAATGATCCCGGGCTGTTGTATGCCTGTTTAATAAAATACTGATAGTGTCTTTGAAGTGTATAACATTTACGTCTATCCTAAATTATGCCAGCAGTTTAAAAGCCACGCCTGCCAGCATACCGCCCGTCACGGGTCCAAGTACCGGTATCAGGGCATATTCCCAGTCGCTGCCTTTTTTGCCCGGGATAGGTAAAATGGCGTGCATGATGCGGGGGCCAAGATCACGGGCAGGGTTGATGGCATAGCCTGTAGGCCCGCCCAGGGATAATCCAATACCCAATACCAGTAATGCCACCGGTAAGGCATCCAGTGCGCCAAGGGTAGCAGCCGGCGATGCAATGTGCAGCGCTGCAAACACCAGTACAAAGGTGGCAATCATTTCAGTGATGAGGTTATTGGGGGTACTGCGTATAGCCGGGCCCGTGGCAAATACGGCCAGTTTCGCGTCTGCATCCGGTGTTGCTATAAAATGTAATTTATAGGCCAGCCATACAATCATTGCGCCTGTCATGGCACCCAAAAATTGTCCGCCTAAATA
>JANPGT010000631.1:0-7995 GCA_031424135.1 Chitinophagaceae bacterium | reverse complement strand
CCTTCAGCGAGCTGGTGGATCAGGACGTAAACACGCTTATCTTCCCCAACCTGGCAGCCGGCAACGTGGCCTACAACCTGCTGAAAGAAGTGGGTGGCGCAGACGCCATTGGGCCTATTTTGCTGGGATTAAAAAAACCGGTACATGTGTTGCAGCTGGGAAGCTCTGTACGCTCCATTTATAATATGGCGCTGGTGGCAGTGATAGACGCACAGATAAAATGCAAAACGCCTTCTACGGAAACTACTTCACCGGGCATGAAAAAATCAAGCTGGTGGCAGGGTTTCCGGAAAGTAAGCAAAGACCTTTAAATAATGCGGAATAGGCGTTAATTTACGGAAGAAAGTTCATGGTTCACAGTTTATAATCAATAGTTCTACCTTTTATGACACTAAAGATTAATTGGGTGGCGTTGTTAACTTGCATTTTGCTGCTTGGGTGCAACAGCAGCAATGTAAACGATAAAATACACAATGCCGGCGAAAAAGCAGGTAAAGCGGTGAGTGAAATTGCCAAAGGCGTGAGCCAGGGTGTATCCAGTTCTTTTGAAGTGCACATTACAAAAGCAGACAGTGTTTCGTTGAAAAATATTGAGCTGGGCAAGATTAGCCTGAAAAGTAAAGATGGCACAGATAATCTGCTGAGCATCTATTTTATCTTTAAAAAAGATTTTGCACGCAAATTGATGATAAAGGTATTTGACAGCAAGGGCCTGGAAATGGGCAGGAGCAGCCAACTGGTGAAAGGGAAAAAAGACGAAGCGGGATTTATAGATTTTGTTTTTGACAAAAGAACCAATATAGACAGCGACAGTAAAATAATTATGGAATAACTGTTGGCAAATAGCTGCTGGCTGTTGGTTCTTTTACGCCGTAAAAAAGCAGGGAATGATAGTTTACGGTTCATAAATCCGGTTGCCTAAATTTATATGCATTGCTAAAAGCCAGTAGCTAACGGCTAAAAGCCAATACAATTAACTATGACCATTTTTACCGACCTGGGCCGCTACCTCTTAATGTTGAAAGGAATGTTTTCCAAACCGGAGAACATGAAGGTGTACTGGAAGGAATTCATGCACCAATGTTCCGAAATCGGCATCGGATCGCTGGGCATCGTAGTCATTATTTCATTTTTTATGGGTGCTGTGTCGGCCGTACAAACGGCTTACCAGCTGGTGAGCCCCATCATTCCCAAAGCCAGTATTGCACAGATTGTAAGGGATACTGTAATTCTTGAATTTGCCCCTACCCTGGTATGTATTGTACTAGCCGGTGTGGTAGGCAGCAAGATTGCCAGTGAACTGGGTAATATGCGCGTAAGCGAACAGATAGACGCCCTTGAAATTATGGGCATCAATACCAAAGCCTACCTGATTTTACCGCGCATTGTTGCTTCGCTGATTGTAATACCCATGCTGGTAGTATTGTCAGCGGGCCTGGGCATCTGGGGCGGAAGAATTGCCGGGCTGGGCTCCGGTATTTTATCAGCGTTTGATTTTGATAAGGGCCTGATGCAGAATTTTGTGCCTTTTAATGTGTTCTTTGCACTGATCAAAGCCTATACTTTTGCTTTTATTATTTCCAGCATACCAGCGTATTTTGGCTACAATGTAAAAGGCGGTGCACTTGAAATTGGCCGGTCCAGTACCCGCGCCGTGGTGGTAAGTTGTATTATGATTCTGTTTGCGGATTATATACTTGCCCAGTTACTGTTAAATAATTGATGCGTTTACAACTATGATTGAATTCAAGAACATCAGGAAGACTTTTGGCGATAAGGTGGTGCTGAACGATGTGAGTGCAGTGCTGGAAGCTGGAAAGTGCAATCTTATTATTGGCACCAGCGGCAGTGGCAAAACCGTACTAATGAAATGCCTGGTGGGTCTTTTTGAGCCAGACCACGGAGACATTCTCTACAGCGGCGTCAGTTTTACGGAAATGACTGACGAGCAGCGAAAAGAACTGCGGCAGCAGATTGGCATGCTCTTCCAGGGTTCTGCACTGTTTGACAGCCTTACCGTAGAAAAGAATATTATGTTTCCCTTGAACATGTTTACCACCTGGACTTATGCCGAAAAGCGTAAAAGGGTGAACGAAGTGCTGGAGCGGGTAAACCTGAAAGACTCCAACAAAAAATTTCCTGCAGAAATAAGCGGGGGTATGAAGAAAAGGGTGGGCATCGCCCGCGCCATCGTATTAAATCCCAAATACCTTTTCTGCGATGAACCCAACTCGGGCCTTGACCCGCAGACATCTATGGTAATTGATAAACTGATCCAGGAGATAACGGTTGAATACAATATTACCACCGTTGTAAATACACACGATATGAACAGTGTAATGGAAACCGGTGATCATATTATTTACATGTACCAGGGGCTGAAAGAATGGGAAGGCACCAACGAAGACATCATCTTCAGCAAAAACGAAAAACTCAATTCTTTTATTTTCGCCTCCAACTTTTTGCAGGATGCCAAAGACATGCGCATGCTGGAAGCAAAAGGAAAGATTGATAACAACCGGAACATGGATGATTTGCTGAAATAGTTCATAGTTCTTAGTTTATTGTTCTTAGTTCTTTTGCCAGAAATTTTCAGCTACAATGATTGCGGCCAATTTATTGTCTGCACAAATAATAAAGCTGTGCGCCACTTATCCAAATGCGACCACTAATTTTACTAATACTATTCTTAAGTTCTAAAGCGCTGGCTGGACAAATAAGCGTCGACAATGCTTTTGAACGGACAAAGGGAACGTGGAGGTTGCCTATAGACAAAATCACCAAGATTGACACTCAATTATCGTCACCGGGTTACAGGATTATTTGTTTCCCTCGTGGACTAACGGTACAATCTGACTCTTGTGTAAATGCCTATTTTGTTCAGCCTGGACAAGTTGTATTAGTAACGACGATCGGAACTGAATATGTAACAATAACAAAACAAGGAAGTTATTATCTAGTTTATTCAGGTTTCGCAGAAATCAGTGTAAAAAAAGGGGACAAAGTAATTGCGGGACAGTTGATAGGGTCTCTTGCAGAAGTTGATGATAACGTTTTTGAATTAGAAATTCTGTTAAGCAAGGGCGACAAATCCGATCAACATATTGATCGTTGGTTTTGCAGCGACTTTCAAAAATTGATCAGTCATCCTATTAATTAACTTATTGACTTTAACCAGCGGCGCACAATATTGGGTTTTATGGCAGCGGGGCCGACGAATAAACAATGAGCGGTAGGTTTCAATTAAGCAGTAGTTATGGTGCAACGTTTCTAATTGATTTTTGAGTAAAAAAGTGAAATCAGTTTTCTTAACTCAGATCAGAAGCCGGACGGACGATGTCCTATTTCCCCCGCCAGCATAATGCCCCCGACGCTGGTTGAATTTTCCAGCAATTGGCGCCAGGGAACTTTACACCTTAAACTTTAAACCCGGCGGCCTCCGTTATGAAAAAAACTTTCTTATTTACCGCGGTAGTTCTTTTAGTAGCGCCGCTGCTGGCGCACGAATTCTGGCTGCAGCCGGAAAAATTCATTTGCAAACCGGGCGAAAATATCAATGTACGTTTCTGGGTGGGAGAAGATTTTGACGGCAGCAACTGGGCAGGTAACCACGACAAAGTAAAAAGCCTGCAGCTGCACCTGGATGATCTTACAGACGATATTGCAGACCAGGTAACTGATGAAAAAGGCGATTCGCTGCAGCTCAGTATTCTTGATGAAGGCACGCCCATGGTTACCTTTAATACTGCCAATTCATTTATACAACTGGACTCCGCCAGGTTCAACGCTTACCTGGAAGAAGACGGACTGACCGGCGCCCTGGCCTACCGCAGGCAGCACCAGGAGATGGATTCCGCCGGTACAGAATACTACCAGCGCAGTGTAAAAACCCTTTTGCAGGTAGGCGCCAGGAAAAGCAATATCAGTCACCCAACCGGCCTGCCACTTGATATTATTCCCCTTTCCAACCCCTATGCCTTAAAAGACAATGACAGCCTTGCGGTTAAAATACTGTTTCAGCAGAAGCCCCTGGTCAACCAACTGGTAAACGTATGGCAAAGGCAGAACGGAAAAACCACCCGCACGGTGTACCATACAGATACTAAAGGCCGGCTCAGCTTCGTTGTATTTACCAGCGGCAAATGGATGGTAAGCACCGTTGAAATGCTGCACCTGGAAAACGACACCGCCGCCCATTGGCAAAGCTACTGGGGCAGCTGTACCTGGGGCTACGAGTAGCCAATTTCCAAACGCACCGCAAGCCGCTTTGCGACTCCGGCGACCTCTTGTCATACAACTGACTGCCCCGCTACTGTTGCTGCCTGATGTTGGATTCTTCTCATTTCACCCGCACACAATAAAAAAAGAATATTGCATTTGTAATAATCGGCAGTAATAAGCGTCTTATCATTGGCTGCCACCCTTCCTGTAATTTCCGCAGCCGTTTTTGAACCCCTATTTATATTTGACAAAACTTACCTCATGCCATTGCTGGAAGTACGCCACCTGAAGAAATATTACGCCACGCAGAAAGCGGTAGACGATATCAGCTTCTCCATTGAACCCGGGACCATCTTCGGGCTGCTGGGGCCCAACGGAGCAGGCAAAACCACGCTGCTGCGCATGATTACCGGCATTTTTTTCCCGGACGAGGGGGAGATTATTTTTGAAGGTCAAAAATTCAATCCAGAAGCCGACGCCCTGCGCATTGGCTATATGCCCGAAGAACGCGGCCTCTATAAAAAAATGAAGATTGGTGAACAGGCCATGTACCTGGCCCAGCTAAAAGGCCTGAGCCGGAAAAATGCCTACAAAAAAATAAAGACCTGGTTTACAAAATTTGAAATGGAAACCTGGTGGAACAAAAAAATAGAAGATCTCAGTAAGGGTATGGGACAAAAACTGCAGTTTGTAATTACCGTACTGCACGAGCCCAAACTGATTATTCTGGATGAACCTTTCAGCGGCCTTGACCCCGTTAACAGCAACCTCATTAAAGAAGAAATCTACAAACTGAAACAAAGCGGCTGCACCATTATCTTCAGCACCCACCGTATGGAGCAGGTAGAGGAAATCTGCGACCAGATTATACTGGTAAACAAAGGCAGCAAAATACTGGACGGCACTGTAGACCAGGTAAAGCAGCAGTTCAAAGAAAATCTTTTTCATATTGGGCTGGACAAATTGCCGCCTGTGCTGATGAGCAATGCGTTTGACATTAAAAACACTGAAAACGGGCATGGACTGATTGTTAAAATAAAAGAGGGTTACGGCACTAATGATGTGCTGCAACATTTTATAGAGCAGCATTCCAGTGTAAAAGAGTTTCACGAGATACTGCCCTCACTCAATGATATTTTTATAAAATTGGTAGAAGGCACCACAGCCGTAACAAGACAGTTTCAAACAGTAGTAGCTTAATTCAGTTATTACCCAAACCATTACTACATGAACAAGATCTGGCTCATCATAAAACGTGAATACCTTACCAGGGTAAAAAATAAAACATTTATTCTCTCTACGTTTTTAACGCCGATATTTTTCGCCGCGCTGATTGGCATCATCGTTTTCATTACCATTAAAAATACCGACAAGGAAAAAGTAGCCATCGTTGACAATTCAGGGGTCTTCAAAAAAGTTACAGATAGCATCAAAACCATCCAGCTGGTACTGAACCCGGTACCAATGGTAGATACCGGCAATTTTGAAAAAAATGGCTATACGGCCATACTTTTTGCGCCGCGTACCGGCATCAATAACAGCGGCGAGTGGAGTCTTTATTCCAGGAAAAGTTTTGCTGTATCTGCCAAGGCAGGTATAGAAGACAAGGTGAGAAGAGAACTGGAGAACGATATCCTGATGAAAAAATACCAGGTAAACAGTACCAATATTGATTCAGTAAGGGCGGCTTCCCGGAAAATAAGTGTGCAGGAAAAAAGAGTGGGCGCCGGTAAAAATTCAAAAGACGGCAATTCTGTGGTAGCCTATGGTGTAGGCTATGGCGCAGGCTTTCTTATTTATATTACCCTGTTTATTTACGGCGCCATGGTAATGCGCGGTGTAATGGAAGAAAAAACCAACCGCATTGCAGAAGTTATCATTTCTTCAGTAAAGCCTTTTCAGCTGATGATGGGAAAAATCATCGGCATAGGTGCCGTTGGCCTTACCCAGTTCTTTATGTGGATAATCCTGATTACACTTTTCTCCAGTATTATCAGCGCACTTATACCGCCCGACTTACTGCTACAGGTAAACGAAGCCAATAAAAGTATACCCGGCGGACAAATGAATATGCAGGGCAATGAAGCACTGATTGGTCTTGCCCGCGCTTCTAACGAGCTTTCTTCCGTAAACTGGCTGCTGGTGGTAGGTTGCTTTATATTCTATTTCCTGTTTGGATACCTTTTCTACGCCGCCCTTTTTGCAGCGGTAGGCAGCTCTGTAAATGAAGATCCGCAGGATGCACAAAGCCTTATGTTCCCCATTACCATGCCCATTATACTGGCCATTGTAATTATGATAAACGCCATTACCCACCCCGATAGCGCACTGGCTACCTGGAGCAGTATCATCCCCTTCTTTTCACCCATTGTAATGATGGCCCGTATTCCGTTTGGTGTACCCGGCACAGTGCCGTATTGGCAACTGGGGCTGAGCATGTTTCTGCTGGTAGTAGGCTTTTTGGCAACCACCTGGATAAGCGCAAAAATCTACCGCACCGGCATTTTAATGTATGGCAAAAAAGCCACCTGGAAAGAAATGTGGAAATGGGCATTTCGGAATAGCTAAGGGCTAAGAAGACAAGGAGAAAAGGAGCTGTTTTCGCACCCGCCTGAATGACGAACCCGGGCAGGCAGGGCTATCAGAGAAAAGAAGAACACCGTCTGGTACCAAAGGTCAGACCGGCAATTTGTACTGCTGCTTCCGGTGTATCCAAAAACATATTACACTTTCGGAAGCGCTTCGGTTAGTGGGGCATCACCCGCTAAGATTTTCCAGGCGATGTCTGTGCAAACAAAATTATCAGGTGGACGAAAAACATCTTGCACGACTCGCCGTCTTCGGTATCCAAATGACGGTTCCTTGCGCCATTGACTGCATCCAGACGCGGTCACACAAAAGGGATGTCAAAATGCCACAATACAGATAAAAAACACCTTCCGGGTTTTTCTTAGCCATTTCTTTTTGCGGAAAGTGCTATTCGCATCTTCTCTGGACCTTCGCAAATTGGAAAAACACTTTCCGGCTTTTTCTTGGGTCATTTCTTTTTCCGGGAAGTGCTACTCCAATCTTCTCTAGACCTCCGCAAATGTGAAAATCACTTTCCGTCTTTTTTTATCTCAACCTCAACTAATGAAGAATGCCAGTTTTTTTCTATGAGGGGGTAACCAACTAAAAAATGATGCTGCTTTTGTATGCCTGCCAGTTCCAAAAAATACCGAACCCCGAACCACGCACCAGGAACTGTTAAAAAATATAAAATGCCATGCCCCGTGCAACATTTTACGAAAAGTATCGTATTTTTATACGAACCTATTCGTAAACAAAATTATTCACCTGAAATTTACTCCTTATGCTACACCTGTTTAAACCGGCTGGATGGATGGCCGTAGTACTGGTATCCTGCACCGGCCTGGCTGGTATTGCCTGGCAAAATAATCCTGCTGTTAAAGACCAAAAGGCTTTGCAGGACACCCTTCCCAAAGAAAAAAAAGAACGCGCCGCCAGTGACAAAACGGTCATCAACGGAGACCTGGACAAGGCCATTGAACAGGTCAAAAAAGCAAAAGAGCGGCTGGAACAGCAATTGCAGAAAAAGGATTGGGAAAAAATGCACCGCGACCTGGAGCAGTCGCTGCAGCAATTGAATACAGAAAAGTTTGAAGCGGAGATGGAGAATGCTATTAAAAACATAGACGCTCAGAAGATACAGGCCAAAATACAGGCAGAACTGAGGCAGGTTGACTGGGAAAAAATGCAGAAGGATTTGCAGAA
>JANPGT010000630.1:0-9030 GCA_031424135.1 Chitinophagaceae bacterium | reverse complement strand
AAATGGCCGTCTTGCACAGGGGCTGTTCGATCTTATTTCCAATGTGATTCTTTTTGAAAAAGAAGGCAGTAATGGTACCGCCTTTCATTTCCGGTTTGGCGTGGAAGCCACTTCTTCTTTCCGTCACCTGGAATGGCATACGCAGCAGCAATTGAAAGAACTGTATGTAAATTATTTCTTCCATCGCCAGGATGGTGCCTGGAAGAATGAAGCCATGAAAAAATTGCCTGTCTTAAAAGCCTCCACCAATATGCTGGTCTGTGGAGAAGACCTGGGCATGGTGCCTACTTCTGTGCCCGATGTAATGCGCCAGCTGGGCATATTGAGCCTGGAGATTCAGCGCATGCCCAAGGATCCGAAAAAAGAATTTTTTCATCCCAACGACGCGCCCTACATGTCTGTGGTAACACCTTCTACACACGATATGAGTACCATCCGCGGCTGGTGGGAAGAAGACAGAAACAGGATACAGCATTTTTTTAATTTTGAGCTGGGCCAGTGGGGCGATGCACCCCTGTTTTGCGATGCGTGGATCAACAAGGCAATTGTGTTTCAGCACCTGTATTCACCTGCTATGTGGAGCGTATTCCAGTTGCAGGATTTGTTGGGTACCAGCGAAGCCCTGCGCAGGTCAAACCCGGCTGATGAAAGAATCAACATACCTGCTGACCCCAAACATTTTTGGAAATACAGGATGCACATTACACTGGAGCAACTGATAAAAGAGAAGGAATTTAACCACGATCTAAAACAGGCTGTAGAGGATAGCGGCCGGTAAACGGATATACACATCAGCTGAAAAAAATATTTTAATCCTGCCGGGAATAAAAGCCAACCGGCAGGATTTTTTATGCGTCTACTGTCTGAAACTTTCCCCCGTTAATTGCAAATGAGGTGTATTTTCTACAAAAAACAGCTATTTACCAGCAGCTGCAGGCGGCACACCACAGGCATTATTATTGGATTACTCCGGGCAAAAACAATACAGATATGAAAAATTCCATTTTTTATGTGAGTGGCCTTGCCTTGGTGATGATGGCGGCCTCGTGTGCAAACAATTCAACAGACAGTAAAGAGCAGGCGGAAAATGCCAACGATGCTAAAATTGACAGTGCGAAAACAGTGGAAAATTCCGCTACTACCACTACTATGGCCGATATGAAACCGGATGCGGATTTTGCGGTAGCAGCAGCCGATGGTGGCCTGATGGAAGTACAGCTGGGAAAGCTGGCGCAACAGAAGGGCGTAAGCAAACAAATTAAAGATTTGGGTGCTATGATGGTGAAAGATCATGGTATGGCTTATGACGAATTAACTTCAGCTGCCAAAGTAAAAAACATTACACTGCCTTCAACACTCAGTGATAAATGCCAGAAAAAAGTGAATGAATTAACAGAGATGAAAGGTGCTGATTTTGACAAAGCTTATGCTGATCTTATGGTAGACGATCATAAGGAAGATCTTGATGTATTTAAAAAAGAAGCATCAAAAGGCAATGACAGCCTTTTAAGTTCATGGGCAAAAGGCAAAGTGCCGGTGCTTGAGCACCATTTGATGATGGCAGAGCAGGCTAAAAAAGCTGTAAAAGGTAAATAAGTCAACCATTAGTATCTGGCTATACAAAAACAGGCGCTGTAGATTGCTGCAGCGCCTGTTTATTTTATAAGATGGATGACTGAACTGGCAGTATTTAACGCATCCCTGCAAGCCGTATACTGGCGGCACATTTCGCAGGGTCTATGCTGCCCGGATGCGTAACCATGGTAATGGTTTCATCGGGCATAATTCTTCCCTCACATATCTTTCCGGTCCTGTCGGCCTCCTGGCAGACACTTAATACCAGCATTGAATTGTCTGATAAGGTATAGGTGGCATTTGCCGTTGTATAACCCGCGGTGGGTTCTCCATAAAACGCCACCTGTTCTTTCCCTTTAAAGGCCAGCGCCACAATCTCTCCCGAACTAACCGTTCTGTTTCCGGTTAACACAATAATTGGGTGTTTGGTATCTTTTAATTTATAACCGGGCTTGCCGGTACTGCACCTTATGTATTTGCCCTGGAAAGCAGCACCATTGCTATAGATGATGGGAATTTTTTCCCTTGCGCTTACAAAATAGCCGCAGGTGCCATCGCCCAGCAGTGGCCCGATGCCCGCCAGCATCGGCCAGCAATTACCACCTGTATTTTTCCGAAGGTCAATGATCCATCCCCTTGGGTTTTTTTGGTCGAGACCGGCAATCAATTGTTGTATACTGTCGGCTATCATTGTACAAATAACAGCATCGGTGGTGCTTACCCAGGGAACGGTCAGGTAAGCAATTCCATCCTCCAGTATTTCTGCTTTAATATCGCCTACCAGCTCGTGTAGGGGGGCTTTGTCCTGTGAGCCGCCGGCACTGTTATTATACACTGCGGCCCTGGCAGGAGGCATAATAAAACTATGCGTTTCGTTCAGTTCTTTAAAACACCAGCTGATAACATCATAGGTATCGTTGCAATTACCCGAATTGTTCAATCTTTTTTTTGCTGAGCCGATGAGATTGTTCCACTCAACCGCGCTTTTACGGTAATAGTTCCTTTGCATGAACTCCAGGGCCTCGTCAAGCAGGTGATGCGCTTTGGCCAGGCAGGGGGCAAGGCTGGTATCTTCAATGGGGGATGGTTGGCAATGGGCCTGGCGCGAAACGCCTATCAGGAGGAAACCGGTGAATAATAACAATCGCATAGGCAATGTATTTTGTCGTTAACTGTCCTGGTTGTAAAAGGGGTAAGATGCACAGTTTGTACATTTCCATAAGCTGGTTCCCGCCAAAACAGCTGAAGGGGGGAAACAACTATAATATTTGTGATTTTTTTTGCAGCTGGGTAGCCAAAAAAAATTAAATTGTTGATGATTTCTGCAAACAACGATTATACATTTTTAATAACTACTATCACATGCATTATTCCAGGAGAAGTTTTATCAAGTATTCCGGGCTTGCTGTAGCGGCCGCCAGTATCTTGCCGGGTGAGCTCCTGGCTGCCACCCAGGCGAAAGAGACCCTGGGCATTCAGTTGTATTCGGTGCGCGACGATATGAAAAAAGATCCCGCAGGCACCCTTGCAAAATTGGCTGGTATGGGATACAGGCATGTAGAACATGCCAATTACATTGACCATAAATTCTATGGGTACACGCCCGCTGAATTTAAAAAATTGCTGGGTGGATTGGGATTGAAAATGCCCAGCGGACATACCCGTATGAATGCAGAACACTGGGATGCAGGCAAAAAAGACTTTACAGACGACTGGAAGAAAACTGTGGAAGACGCGGCCTTCCTGGGCCAGCAATATGTCATCAGCCCATGGCTGGAGGACAGCCTGCGCAGGAATTACGATGACTTACTGCGCTACATGGAAGTATTCAATAAAAGTGGGGAGCTGTGCAAAAAATCAGGGATGAAATTTGGTTACCACAACCACGATTTTGAATTCAGTGTAAAACTGAATGATAAAACTGTTTTTGATATCATTCTTAACAATACTGACCCCGCACTTGTAATGCAGCAGCTGGACATTGGTAATATGTATAACGCAGGTGCCAAAGCGCTGGATATGGTGAACAAATACCCGGGCAGGTTTATTTCTATGCACGTAAAAGATGAAATAAAAAGCAGCAGCGAACATGAGCCCTACGAAAGCACCATCCTGGGCAAAGGCATTTTGCCCGTGAAGGAAATTATTGACCTCGGACGGAAATCTGGCGGCACTACGCTGTTTATTATTGAACAGGAGTCTTACCAGGGATTATCACCGCTGGATTGCGCCAGCCAGGATCTGAAAGTAATGAAGGCCTGGGGGTATAAATAGTTATAAGTTGTAAGTAATAAGTAATAAGTAATAAGGTAAAAGGTGTAAGGTTTATTCTGACAGAATACATCTTGCACCTTTTTTCATGAGGCTTTTACAAGATTCCTGATCATTCCATTAAAAATAAAGTGGTGAAACGGCAGCATACTGTACCAATATAATCTTCCCCATAATCCCTTTGGTCTGAAGGTGGCGGTTTGCACCAGGGTTGGCTTGCCTTCTGTGATTTCTGACCTGAATTCCAGCCATGCTTCGCCTGGTAATTTCATTTCAGCATATAAGAGCAATCTTTTATTGCCGCGATCTGCTACCAGCACCCGCCAAAAATCAAGTGTATCTCCTGAATGAAGTGTAGCCTGGCTGGTACGGCCCCTCCTCAATCCCACACCCCCAAAAGCTTTGTCAAGAAATCCCCTTGCTTTCCACAAGGCATTGCCATAGTACCATCCTTTTTCCCCGCCGATGCCCCATATATTGGAGAAGATGCGCTCTTCCTTCCCTTCAATGAACTGCTTTTTAATATCTTTAAAACATCCGTATACCGGTACTTCTGCATTCACAATGATTGCGGGGTTGGTATCAAAGGCGCTGAAAGCATCTTTCCAGCTGCTGACTACCTCGTTCTGCTCAATTTTCTGGAAAGCCATCTCCACTGCTTCCCGGTACGTCATTAATACAATGGCCATTTCTTTATGAAGCTGATTGGGTCTGCACACCACGTTTACTTTCATACTGTCAACCAGGTTTTTTGCCAGCGAATAAGAGGTAGCTGTAACAAAATACAGCCAATAGCTGGAGAGCCTGGGCGTCATTACAGGTACAGTAATAATTGTCCTTTTCAGCTGCCTGGCCTGCGCAAATTGCAGCATCATTTGTTTGTAGGTAAGTATTTCCGGGCCACCTATATCAAAATCATTATTGTAATAAGCGGGCTTCAGCATAACGCCCGTGAGAAATTCAATCACGTTGCGTATGGCAATAGGCTGGCATTTTGTTTCCACCCATTTGGGCGTTATCATTACCGGAAGTTTTTCTACCAGGTCACGGATAATTTCAAAAGAAGAACTGCCGGATCCCACAATAATGCCTGCACGGAGAACGGTAGATGGTATATTGCCGGATCGAAGAATTTTTTCTACTGCCAGGCGCGATGATAAATGAGGAGACAGTGTTGCTTCATTTACGATTCCGCTGAGGTAAATAAGTTGTTTGCAACGGGTAGGTGTAAGCAATTCCATAAAACCTTCTGCCACTTTTTTTTCAGTAGCTTCAAAGGCGGCACCCTCTTTCATGGAGTGCACCAGGAAAAAAGCAATATCAATATCAATAGGGAAGTGAGTTGATTTGGCAGTTTCCAGGAAATTAACCTCCAATACCTGCAGCTTACCGTCGGTTGTTTCCTGTTCAAAGCGCCATTTGTCGCGCACACAACAGATGAGATCGTGGCCTTGCTCCCGCAATGCAGACATCAGTCTTCGTCCTATGTAGCCATTGGCACCTGTGATAAGAACCCGCATAACTGCATTACAGCAAAAGGCGGTAAAAGTTGGTGGACCGGGTCTTTCAGCGCTGCCGGTACTGCTTCACCTGGTCATGAATAAACCGCAGTTTTTCAATAACAGGTCCCGAAATGATAAAAGGATAGAAATCCTGGTGCCCCATGCTGCGGTTCAAACTATTAACGGCGAAGGTTAGCGGTAACCACATTTTTACAATCTCATCAAAATTAGTGACGCTGTAAGGGTTGCTGTTGATACTGGCCTGCATCTCGTGTTCTTCATTTGCTTTGCGCGGATTAACGGCTATGCCGAACGACCAGGCTGTTTCAAGTGTATCCATCATATGCAGGTAATGCGCCCAGGTTTCGGCCCAGTCCTCCCATGCATGTGCAGTAGCATAGGGGCTGATAAAGAAATTGTTCCAGTCTGCCTGCGCGCCGTTTTCATAATACAATTTAAGAGCATCCCCATAGTCAACAGATTCATCACCAAAAATCTTCCTGAAATTTTGTACTGTAGCGCTGTTCTTATAAAATACGTCCCAGTAATAATGGCCAATTTCGTGGCGAAAATGCCCCAGCAGTGTCCGGTATTTTTCCCCCAGGTCAAGTTTATGCTTCACCCGCTGCTTCTCATCGGCTTCCTCAATATTCAGTGTAATGATTCCGTTGTCGTGGCCCGTAAGCACTCTTTTTTCGGGATCCGTATCGGCCATAAAGTCAAAAGCAATACCCTCTTCTTCTTCGCCCACCTTACTTATTACAGGCAGGTGCAGGCGCAAAAGAGAGTAGATAAGGCGGTGCTTGGCAACTTCAACACGGCGCCAGTTGTCAAGATTCTCTATTTTTTCCAGCGAAGGAATGGTGCGGTTTAAATCGCAGGCTATACAAAAACCATCTGATTGTGAGGCAGGTATAAGCCAGTTGCAGACAGCGTGTGCCGCATTATCGCAATAACGCCAGTGTTGAGCGTTGTCAGCAATATCCACAAACTGTTTGTCTGCCGCGGAGGTCAGTGTTACCATGGACAGCTTGCCGGAATCAAAGCCAACTGCAGACCCGCAATTAAGACAAACGGTGTTTTCAAAATAAAGAAGGTTCTGGCATTTAGAACAGCTGTACAATTTCATAATAAGAGCGTTTATGGGTTTTGCGTGCTAAAGATCAATATCCATACCCGGTTTGGGCAAGGAATTGCGCAGGACGCTTCAAAAATACCGAGCTCCCTGTTGTTCATCAAGCCATATTATGAATAACTGCCTGAAACCAGATTTTAGCGGGCTTTCCAGGTATTGTTTGAATCGTCAGCATCTACAAAAATGCCCCCGTTAAGAAGCAGTGATGCCAGCTTTTTGGCTGTTGTAATATTTACCGTGGCTTCTTTTTGATTACTGCCCCAGATAGCGGGGGTCTGGTGAAAAACCTCTTTACTGCCATCTGTAAAAGTGGCTATAATATCTGCCGGTGCGGGGTAGCCGCCAATATTTTTAATGCTGATGGAATAGCCGTTGGCGGAGGCAACTGGCGTTTGGATGGCAAAGTCAATATAATTATTGCTGAAATACCAATTGGTCCAGAACCAGTCAAGGTTTTTGCCGGCGCTGTTGCTGAAGGAATAGAAGAAATCCCAGGGGATGGGGTGCTTGCCGTTCCAGCGGTCGATATACTCGTGCAGGCATTTTTTGAAAAGCGCATCGCCCAACAAATCTTTTAGCGCCAGGTAGCCAAGCGATGGCTTTCCATAGGCATTGTTGCCATAGGCAGCTCCCCTTAATATGTTGGCAGGAGTAATAACGGGCTGGTCCTGTTCTGCGGACAAATCCTTTATCCATGAATTCACCCGGAAACGCTTGTAGAAATTTTCAGCTTTTTCTGTTCCCAGGTCCTCCCGGCCAATCAGCAACTCAAAAGTGGTGGCCCATCCTTCATCCATAAATGCGTAACGGGCCTCATTGATGCCCATGTAAAATGGAAACCAGGTATGTGCAATTTCGTGCTCTGCCACAAAGCGGGCAAAGTTCAATTCTTCCTGGGTGGCATCGTTTACCATCATGGGGTATTCCATATCAGCATATCCCTGGAAAACGGTGGTTTTGGGATAAGGATAAGGCTTGCCCGGCCACTGGTGAGACAACCAGTCGAGCGAATGACGGCCAAAAGCCACCATGCTGTGAAAATCTTTGGCAGTATCATTATAGGCAGCCTGTACGCTGGCACGGCGCTGGGTGGCATCGTCTACTACCACGCTGGAAGCATCCCATACAAAATGATCACTCAATCCCAGGGTCACATCTGTAATATGATTGGCGGTCCAGGTCCATGTATTTAAAGGACGGTGCGCAGTTACTCTTTTGGCTGCCAGATCCTGGGCCGAGGCAATCGTAGTGATGGCGTCTGATACCATGGATGCCTGCAGTTTCTTTGCAAAGGCGGGCTGCAATACTTCCTGTGTATTCTGCAATGTACCCGTGGCCCAGACAATATAATTATCCGGCACTTTTACATTAAGGGTGTAATCATTAAAATCGTTGTAAAATTCCTGTTGATCAGTAAAGTCTAGCCTGTCCCATCCATAATAATCATCATACACTGCCACACGCGGATAGAAATAAGCCAGGAAGAAAGTGGTGCCGTCTATCATGCCTTCGCGGTTACTCTGCAAAGAGACCTGGTAATGCCATTTAAAGGACAATTGCACAGAGTCTTTGGGCAGCAGGGCAGC
Organism: Chitinophagaceae bacterium; assembly: GCA_031424135.1. Taxonomy (GTDB): domain Bacteria; phylum Bacteroidota; class Bacteroidia; order Chitinophagales; family Chitinophagaceae; genus JACMLD01. The sequence continues at coordinate 961 of JANPGT010000630.1, read as the reverse complement.
AGGTAAACGAAGTTCCTGCCAGGTGAAGTGATAGTTTGGGTCTTCCCAGGGATAGTCTTTTCCGTTAATGGTAAGGGCATCTATCTGTATACCCGGTGTAAGATAATCTTCACTTACATCTGTGTACCTGAGGGCGGTGGGTTTATGGATATTGAGAATGAGTTTAATTACCAGGTTGTTTAATGTATCCGGACTATTATTGATATAGCTGATGTCTTCGGTGCCTTTAATGGTACGGTCGGGCGGGGTAGCGGTTACTGTTATATTGTAACGGCCTTTGTTCTGCCAGTATTTACTGCCGGGCAATCCATTGCTGGCGCGGGTGCCGTTCTTATACGCTTCCTCAATATTGCGGGGCATGTACAATGACTGGGCGTTGACAGCAAAAGCCGCGATGAGCAGGAGGGCACAGCTAAAAAAAGATCTAATCATATAAAAATTTGAAAAACGAAATTAACCCAAACCGGGGAGAGGCGGAAGCGTAATTTATATAAGTGGTTGCTCAGGGAATCTGTAGTCGTTAGTCTGTAGTTATCAGTCAATAGTCTTCGGGCGGGAAAAACCTGTGTTCTGTCAGGTTTTTCTATAAGAAATATCAGGCATCATCACATCGCCCCGTCCGGCCAATCGTCCGGGCGGACAGCAGCCGTTCATGTCAGTTTTTTGATCTCTTTTAAATAATCATATTGTTCATCTTCGTGAAAGCCCGCAATAGTGGCATTGATTTTTTTCAGCTGAGACTGGTAGAGGTTCATCAGCACAGTGCTGGTCTGGTACCGGATGCCGGAGTCTTTCATTTTTTTGCAAAAATAAATCAGTAGTTCGGCTTCTGCCTGTTTGGAACCGGTAGCAATCAGATCGCCAAATTTATCCGGCTTCAAATCACGCAGATATTTTTGCATACCGGCACTTTCAAACTGGAATGTACCAATCGTTGATCCATGCTGGTAGAGTTCAAATG
>JANPGT010000629.1:0-12201 GCA_031424135.1 Chitinophagaceae bacterium | reverse complement strand
AGTGCATGCGTGACAAAATTTTGCAATTATGATACATTTTGATTTACCAAAAGAGAAATCATCTATTATTAAAGTAATAGGTGTTGGGGGCGGGGGCAGCAATGCAGTAAACCACATGTTTAGCCAGAATATTGAAGGCGTCAATTTTATTATCTGCAATACAGATGCGCAGGCCATTGCCACCAGCAGTGTGCCCAATAAAATACAGCTGGGACCGCACCTCACGCAGGGGCTTGGCGCCGGTGCTAACCCTGAAATTGGCAAACAGGCCTGTGAAGAAAGCCTGGAGGAGATAAAGCGCATCCTGGAAGTAAATACCAAGATGGCGTTTATTACAGTAGGCATGGGTGGTGGTACCGGCACCGGCGGCGGACCTATCATTGCAAAAATCTGTAAAGACCTTAGTATACTTACGGTGGGTATTGTTACCACCCCTTTTTCTTATGAAGGAAAGAAGCGTCAGTTGCAGGCGGAGGAAGGTATCCGTTCCATGAAGCAATATGTAGATACCCTGCTGGTAATAAGCAACGATAAACTTCGCCACCAGTTTGGTAACCTGAAAATGAAAGATGCTTTTGCCAAAGCAGACAATGTGCTGGCCACGGCGGCAAAATGTATTACCGATGTTATTAACAGCACCGGTCAGATCAATGTTGACTTTGCGGATGTCTGCACCGTTATGAAAAACGGCGGTGTGGCTATTTTGGGCAATGCAACGGCCGATGGGGAAGACAGGGCACAAAAAGCCATAGAAGAAGCATTGAATTCACCGTTGCTGAACGACAACGATATCAGCGGCGCCAAATGGATACTCATAAATATCAATTCCTCCGAAGGTGATCATGAATTCACCATGGATGAAGTAGAGATCATACAAAATTATTTATTGAGCCGCGCAGGTGAAGGAACAGATGTAATACTGGGATTGGGATACGATCCATCGCTGGGCGATAAGATAGGTATTACACTTATTGCCACCGGTTTTGAATATAAAGATCCGTTTACAAAGCCCACTGCCAAAAAGGAAGTACCAAAGAAAGAAGAGAAAATTGTAATGGTGCTGGAAACTAAAAAGGAAGAACCCGTTTCTGCCACAAAACAGTTTGCATTGCCACTGGATGAGCGGATGGAGGAAACCATTGAACCGGTGTTTGCTGAAAAACAGGCATTTGTTGCTCTAAAAGAGCCGGTTGCTTTAAAAGAAACCCTGCAACCTGTTTTGGTAGAAGAAACGCCGGCGGCATCTGTGCCGTCCGTTGGTGATTTTACGGGCAGCAATAACAGTAAAATTACTGTGGACAATCAGGCAGATTCTGTGGAGAATAAAGAAACGCCAACCTATATGGAGTTGGTATATTCGCAACCATCAGTGAATAGCATGCCGGCTGCTGATGCCCTCCCTGGAAACAATGCATCAACAACAACGCATTTAAATAATTCTCCTGCATCTGCAGTGCGTGGAGGATACTTGGCCAAGCCTTCCAATATTTATGCCGAACCGCGGACGGCAGATAATTCCTGCCCACCCGATCACATGACTCCACCTGTGAAACAACCCGTCTTGCAAGAGTTGCCAGTACAGCAACCGTCGGTTCAAAAAGAAGAAGAACCTTCTTTCGACATGCAGCTGGTAATTAAAGATGAAGTTTCTAAAGCGGCGGATGCGCCTCGGGCACCACAAACTCAGCACACACAAATGTTCCCTGCAGAAGACCCCGCGATGCGGGACGAAGCAGAAGAACAAAAACTTCGCGCTGCAGAACGGATACAGAAGTTGCGAAATCTGTCGTTCAACGCAAATGCAGCCGATACCAGCAATGAGTTTGAAACTGTGCCGGCATACATCCGCCGCAATTTAGAATTGTACAATACCGTAAGCCCCGCAGAAAATTTTTACAGCAGCCTGGAAGTAAAGGCCGACGAAAATAATACCGGAAAAATATCTACTCTTAATACTTTCCTGGATGGAAAGAAATTAGACTAACCTAAGTTGTGTTTTAGCAGTTTTTAGTTGTTGTATCCTTTAAAGGATAGTTGTAACCCTCCCGGTTTTTTCCGGGAGGGATTTTTTTGCCGTTATGCCTGCCATTTTACCCTGTATTTACCGGAAATAAGTGAGCTATGGATTGCAGCAGGTATTGATTATTCAAGAGGCTGAAATTCCAGTCTTACCAGTCCCACTCTGCCCTTTCTTGAAAAAGGCATTACCAGCACACCGGGCGAAGTTTCCTTTGCCTGTGACAGATTGTATTCATTCTTAATGTCTACAATCATATCCTCCTCGAATATGGTCCCTTCGCCATTAATACTGAAACGGGTAATACCGTTTTTATTACCCTTGTATTTTCTCATGCAAAAAAGATCGATGGATTTTGCTGACGAGGTAGAGAAAAAATTATCCCATTGCATGGCGCCAAATTTTTTTTCAATAATGGTGTCTTTGAGTAAATTATTTTTCTCATCCAGCAAGGTGATCTTAAGCGAATTAATAACATAAGTCCTGAATATACGCGGTGCCTGCACTTGCCCGCCGGGGGCATTTCCCGGGGCAAAATAATAAGTCTCGCGCTGGTACAGCCCGCTGCTGAATATGGCTACTTTATTCTGTATAGGGAAAAGCTCAAAGGGCGAGTAGGTCTCGTCTTTTTTGCCAACGGTACTTTTTAACAAAGACATCCTGCTGCTGCTGTCTGTAAGGCTGGTATCGAGCCGCGCAATGAATAATAAAGGACCATTGCGCGAATCCTTACCTGCCTCCCTTTTCTGCTCTGTAGTGGCTGCAACAAATATGGAAGAATCGGTAACATGTATGAGCGGGTGATAGAACCTGTTCACTTTCGAACCAAATACCTGATAAACCCATTCTTTGGTAGTCAAATTTATTTTTCTTACAATTAATTTTTCAAGTATTTCGCCACCGCTACCTGTTTCTTGGGGCAGGTGAAGAAATTCACCTGTTTCCAGGCTGTCGTTTGCAGGCGCGCTTTGGGTTAAAGCCACAAACAGATTGTTATTATTATTCGCTGCCGCAAAATACCTGTTACTGACCGGCATATTGAATAGCCTGTTTCCGGTCATCGGCACATTCGGTTTTTTCCAAATCCCGGGGCTGGTACTAACATCCGTAATATTTCCTGCGGGATCAACTTTCAGCAACATGGACCGCCTCCTTTCTGAAAAGTATATAATATTGGCATAATAGAAATTATTTTCCTGCTGAAAATCTATATCCCATAATGTTATTTTACCCAATGGTACGGTGCGCTCGTGCAGCAGGTGCATCTCCGGGGAAAAAATATGCAGGGTAAGTGTAATAATGCCGTTCTGGACGCGGGAGCGGGAAGCATCTGCGCTCCATGCGTGCAGATTGTTTTTCAGGTAACCGGCAATCTTGATATCATGAACGTCTTTATATTCATCTGTATACCTGGCCCTTTGTGCAGCCAAGCTAAGACACAGGTATAGGGTAGCCTGTAAAAGAAAAATAGGTTTTGAATAAGGCATCAGGTAAGTTAAGGAAAAACTTTCTTACAGGATAATGACGCCTTTTAAGAATGGCGGTAAATGTTCCATTAAAACCGGGTGTCTGGTGGTATCAGGCTGCCAGCCTGGCCAGTGAAAAAACAACCGTAATTCCATGGTTGTCTTCCGTTTCAAGACCAATATTACCACCCGATTTCCTGGCTACTTCCACAAAATGTACAAGGCTGTTCATATAACTGCTGAAAGCAAAGGCGCCGTTGTTACGGATGCGGACCTGGTGCTGGCCTGCAACACATTCGGTTTCCACTCTTATGCAGCAGCCGGAGGTTCTGTAAACTGCATTGCCCAGCAGGTTGCCAATGATATAGGCAAGTGTTTTTTCGTCTGCAATAACAAAAACAGCTTTATCAATGTCGTTCACAATGAAACTGTTTTTGGCAGTAGCCTGGGACAAAAGGTTTGATTGCAACTTTTTAACCAGCTCATACAGCGAAACGATGCTGCTATTGAAAGTGTTGGCTGTAGTATGAGGAAAAGCAAGGGATGGATTTTTCATAATGGATTTTTTGAAATGGCGTAAAATGGGTTGATCAATGATACAACCGGGCTTGTGCACAAAGAATAAGTTTTCAACGGGTAGGGATTAGAACGGTTGCCTGGATAGTTGGATTGCCTGTAATCAGTTTAATGATACAAATATGAAGCAGAAAAATGCCGGAAAAAATAGCGTTAACTATCTATTTGGTATAGACCGGCTACTATTGTTTGTAGTAGATAATCTACTTTTACCGGGGATGCTTTCACAGGTTTCCCCGTAGAATGTGCGTTTGCGTGCAGCAGGATGAAAAACCTTATAGCAATTTGTATGTTATAAGGTATGACCGGAATTCCGGTTGATGGTATATTTCAATAAAACAGGTTATTTATGCCCACAGTTTGTATTACAGGTGGTACCGGCCTTATAGGGAAAGCACTGACTTCGGTATTGCTTCAGAAAGGATATGAAGTGATTGTACTTACGCGCGGCAAACCAGCTCAAAATATGGTAAATGGCCATAGCCTGTCTTACGCAAACTGGGATGTTGCTGCGCAAACCATTGATGCCGCCGCCATAAAAAAAGCAGACTATATTGTCCACCTGGCGGGGGCTGGTGTGGCGGACAAGCGGTGGTCTGATAAACGAAAAAAGGAAATTAGTGACAGCCGCACCCAAAGCAGCGCCCTGCTGGTAAAAGCCCTACAGGAAAATGAAAATCATGTAACAGCAGTTATCAGTTCCTCCGCCATCGGCTGGTACGGCGCAGACCCTGTTATCCCCAACCGGCGGCCATTTGTAGAAACAGATCCGGCAGACAAGGCGTTTTTAGGTGATACCTGCAGGCAATGGGAGGAAAGTATTGAACCCGTTAGCCAGTTGGGAAAGCGATTGGTAAAATTAAGAACGGGTATTGTTTTAAGTGCCGACGGTGGTGCGCTGAAGGAGTTTATCAAGCCATTGAACGGAGGCATTGCTGCCGTATTGGGAAATGGCAAACAGGTCATCAGCTGGATACATATCGACGATATCTGCCGTATGTACCTGCAGGCCATAGAAGATGAAAACATGCGTGGCGTATACAACGCAGTAGCGCCTAACCCAGTCAATAATAGGCAGCTTACCATAAGTTTAGCCAAAGCCATGCGGGGAAGTTTTTATATTCCTGTGCATGTACCTTCCCTATTGCTGAAAATAGTACTGGGCGAACTGAGTGTTGAAGTACTGAAAAGTGCGACTGTTTCTGCGGAAAAAATCCGTAGTACGGGCTTTAGTTTTATCTACCCTTCTATTGAGTCGGCCATTAACCAGCTCACTGCTGATAATAAAAAGAAAACTGATCAATAATAAGTGGGCGATATTTTGCAGGTATTGATATCCCGGGCATGAATGACGGATTGCAACACCGGGGGCGTGATGGGGAAGGCCGGGCTGAGGTTACTGTTCATTCGCCACTATTTTCGGCGGCTTCATGGGCGGTATTACCAGCTCCGGACTTAAATTGGGTAAAGAAGTCTTTAGTTTCTCATCACGGTAAATACTGGTGTCTACAAAATACCAATGCAGACCTTTGTCTTCAGAGATAGCAATCAGGGTAGATTCAATGGTAATGGTGCTGGCCATAAATTTCAACTCTGTCATCTGAGGCAGCGTTGACTGCAACTGGTTTTTAAAACTGATTATTTTGCCGGGGTTGCCAATGGTTACTTTTTTTATCTCGGCGCCAAACTGTTTCATGTATTTATTTAAGGTATCCCTGGTCACCATCATCTTCTCTTTACCACCGGCATCTGCTACCAGTTTCGGGGGCATATAAACTACCAGCTTGTCCAGGTCTTTGTCAAGTACGGCCCTTGCCATTTCCATAGCCTGAATTTTTATAGTAGTAGACAGGTTCTGGCCCTGCGCCCTGTTAAAGGAAAAGAACAGGAGGATAACAGACAGCAGAAAAAGTATTTTTGTTTTCATGCGGCTATATTTGATCAGGTACAAAACTATGACTATGGCGGATAATAAGGATCGATGGGTAGTTAAGGATCGTACAAAACTTATAAATCCCGCCGGTTGTTTACCCAGAAACAAAAAGCCCAGGTAATGATGATCAGGATAAACGTATACAGAATATGAATATTTACCTGGTGCAGGGCAGTTTTATAAGCTTCTTCATTAATACGGCCGATAAAAGCAGGCTTGGGTAAAAGCCGGTGAGAAATTTCCAGGGGAAAATACTCGCCTGTTTCATTTTTGTATTTATACCTGAGCACGTTTACTGAAATGGGCTCTGCAATAATAAAATAAAAGGCAAATACAGCCAGTGCAATAAATGATTTGCGGATCAGCAATCCCACCATAAAAGCAAGCGAAAGCTGAGAAAAGGTTTGCAATGAAAACAAGCCGATGTAATACACCAGCTTCCATTTTTCTGCATTGGGGTTGGTTGTATTGGTAAGTCCAATTACCAGGGCTACTGCCGCATAAAGGCCCGTAACAATGGCAGAAAGAATAAGTACGTCAATCAGTTTGCCTACCATAAAGTCTTTCCTGCTCCAGCCATCTATAATATTCTGACGGTTGGTTTTATAGGTGTATTCATTGGTGATCAGCAAAATGATAACAATCGCCGGAATAAAAACAAACAAAGAAGAAAAATAGGCTACCGTGCGCCATGCCTCAGGAAAAGAAAAGGGGTTGCCAATAAGTGCCTTTACAATCTGGCCAGAAGAACTTTTTTCTTCGGTAATATTTTTGTAGACGCCTATAAACATATAATTAATACCCGGATAAGTAAGTGCGGTAATGCCCATTACCCACCAGAAGGCGGGATATTTTTTGATTTTTAACCATTCGGTCCTGATGATATTCAGCATGCAAAAAAGATTGGAGAGGTTTAGTTATTGGTGAGTTCAAAGAATTTGGCTTCCAGCCTTTTCTTTTTGAACAGCAGGTGATTGAGTACAACGCCTTTGCTGAAGCAGTAATTGTTTATCTCATCCAGCCGGGCACTGCCTTTGGGCAACAGCAACTGCAGGTTATTTCCTTCGCGGGTGATGCTGATATCATTTTTATACTCTTTAATGGCCGTTGTTAGCGCATCTATATCAGCAGCGCTGATTTCAACAATATCATCGTCTACCAGCACATCATTTACATGGCCTGTCGTCAGTAATTGCCCCTTCTTCAGTATCGCTACATGGGTGCATACTTTTTCTACCTCATCCAGCAGGTGACTGGCCATAATAATGGTATGGCCCTGTTTGTTCAGTGCAATCATCAGTTCCCTGATTTCTGCAATGCCCACGGGGTCAAGGCCGTTGGTAGGTTCATCCAGCACCAGCACCTGGGGTTCGCCCAGCAGTGCAGCGGCAATGGCCAGCCGCTGCTTCATACCCAGGCTATAGCTGCTGAAACGGCTGTTTCTTCGCTCGTACAATTTCACTTTTTCCAGTACGGCGTCTATTTCGGCCATATTTCCCCGGCCACTGATACTGTTGGTGATTTTTAAATTATTGGTAGCAGAGAGATAATGATAGAAATTGGGTGTTTCCAGCAAGGACCCGATTTTTTTCCGCTGCTCCGGCGAACCGGGTTGACCAAACCACAGAAAGTTGCCGGCATCTGCTTTTAATACATCCAGGATAATACTCAGCAGGGTGGTTTTGCCGCTGCCATTGGGGCCCAGCACACCGAATACGCAACCCTGGGGTATCTCAAAAGACAGGTTATTGAGGGCCTGTATTTTTCCGTAGGATTTACTGATGTTTTGTAAGGTTAGTACTGACACAGGTGATTTTTTTGTAAGCGGAAGATAGGTATAAAAACTGCATAGCGGCGGAAATACACAGGAGCGAATAAAAACCTATTCAGCCGGTAAATGACTTTCGTGAAAAACATCAGAAAAACCACCAATCACCGCCCTTCCGTTTTTGTCAAAAGCAAGCCGGTGCAGTTGCAGTGCATCAATATCGCTTTGCAATACTTTCCGGGTAAATGGATTTAATGTGCCGCCTTTAGCGCCGGGTGCTGCCAAAGGATCGTAATGAAATGCCGGATCGCAGATGGTACCCCGTGGGTACATAATACCGGGCTGCCCCTTGCCGCGGATATCTAAATTCTCCGGGTGGGCCAGCCCCAGCGTATGGCCGTATTCATGCGCGGCCGTGGTGGAATTATTTAACAGGTTATCTAGCTTAAAATAGCCGGTATTGCAGGGCAGGTTGTCTACAAAGGAGATATTGTTCATGGCATATTCCGCTATCCTGAAATAGTTGTTGCGCGGACTTTCATTTTCAAAAACCATTTCGGGTGTCAGTGATTTGCTCCAGATGCCTTCTACGTCAAAAACTACCCGGTATACCCCATTGCCGATCTTCACTGTTGCGGCTGGCTCATTCCAGTGGTCGGTGATGTCCTTGGCCACCTGTGCTGCCAATGCATCCGTTACCACATCGCCATAGAAGAAAATGGTGGAGTGTATGATAAGTTGTTGTGTAACTGGTATCAGTTCGGCTTCGCCCATGATGTATGTAAAATAAAATAATTAAAAATCTTCAGGATACACCAGGTCTTAACGTAAGCCCGTCTGACGTCCTCGTCTGACGGTTGAATAAATCATCTCTTCCGGAGCATACCCGTCTGACGTCGCCGTCTGACGGATAAATAAATCACCTCATCCGGAGCATACCTGTCTGACGTCCCCGTCTGACAGATAAATCAAATCGTTTAATCCGCATGCGTCCCCGTCTGACGGATAAAAAACGAAGCTACAGTTAAGACAGCTCCATAAAGTGTAAAAATTCGTCCGGCAGCCGGTTGTAAACAAGTTGTAAAAATGTATCCGGATGGTATTCACATATCTCAACAGCCACTTTCCTGTTACAGAAATCTCTTTCTCTCAGATTAGCATAAAATGCAAAGGAAGAGTACTTCCAAAGCCTGAGATCTGTAACCAGTTGATGGCGCCACGGATTTTGATGAATATAATAAAAGCAATTGAGGTAGTAATCTTTTTTACCTGTATCAGCAGACAGTTTTTGCAGAGAAATATCTTTTGATCTGGTTTTTGGCCTGAAGAGCGCGCCGGACCGGTTATTTCTTTTATTAAATTGATGGGTGTAACCGCTTAACAGTTTTCTAAAACCATTGGTGAGCGTATCCAGTGTGAGATTGCCCTGTTTGTGCGGTGTTACAGAGCGCTCATTTGCGGCAATCATGAAATGAAAGTGGTTGGGTAATAAGCACCATGCAATGATGTCGCAATGTGGGTGTATATATTCTTTTGCAAATTGGATGAAGGAAACGTAGTCTTCATGCGAATGAAATATGGGCTGCCTGTTATTGGCCTGGTTATATACATGGTATACATGACCAGCTTCAAATTTCATGGTATAAGGTTTCGTGTATGAAATTAAAGGTAGCAATTTCTATGGCGGCCACTCCCGGCAATTGCGGAGTCGGTCAGACGGGGACGTCAGACCGTTGATCCGTTCCATATTGGTGCGCTGGTAAACCCTGCCACTGCGGAGTCGGTCAGACGGGGACGTCAGACCGTTGATCCGTTCCATGTTGGTGCGCTGGGCCCCTTTGCGTGTCTCACGCACCGGAATAATATGAACCAATGTCCATCTATCCCAACAATCCAATAAATGCCAGTGCAGACAATTAATTCCTCACCGGCTTGCCACTCTTCAGCACGCCCTGAATTCTTTCCAGTGTTTTCTTTTCACCGGTTAAGCTCAGGAAAGCTTCTCTTTCCAGATCAAGCAGGTATTGTTCTGTTACCATGGTAGGTTCGCTTAAATCGCCGCCACACATTACGTAAGCCAGTTTTTTTGCTACCAGTGCATCATGTTCCGTAGCATAGTTGGCGGTTTTCATACCATTGATGCCCGCGTACAATGCACCCAGGGCAGAGCGGCCCAGCACTTTCACATCGCTGCGCTGTACCGGCTGCGTGTAGCCGGCATCAAATATTTCTATAACAGATTTTTTTGCATCGGCAATCCTTCTGCCCAGGTTCATGCTGATTTCGTCCTGCCCTTTTCTGAGAATACCCAGGTCAAATCCTTCCCTGGCAGAGGTAGCTACTTTAGCAGTGGCGATATTTAAAAAGCGGTTCTTGAGTGTAATGGTTTCCGGCTCATCTTCATGCATTTCATCTGCAGCACGTAAAGTAAATTCTTTGGTGCCACCACCGCCGGGTATCAGTCCAACCCCCAGCTCTACCAGTCCGATATAAGTTTCCGCTGCGGCGCATACCTTATCGCTGTGCAGGCTCAGCTCGCAGGCGCCACCCAATGTAAGCGCATGAGGTGCTGTTATTACCGGTATAGCAGAATAGCGGGCACGCATCATGGTATTTTGAAACAGCCGGATGGCCATATCCAGTTCATCGTATTCCTGTTCAATCGCCAGCATGAAGATCATACCTACATTGGCGCCGGCAGAAAAATTAGCGCCTTCATTGGCTATTACCAGGCCTTTGTATTTTTCTTCTGCCAGTGCAATGGATTTCTGAATGCCCTCCAGTACTTCGCCCCCAATACTGCCCATCTTGGTATACCATTCAAGCCCCAGTACTTCATCGCCCAGGTGGTAAGTGCGGCAGGCACTGTTTTTCCAGACTGTCTGGTTCTCAAAATGCTTCATTACAATAAATGCTTCACCGCCCGGCAGGGCTTTGTAAGATTTGGTGCTAACGTCGTAGTACAGCCGTTTTCCATTCTCTACTTTATAGAAACTGCTGAAGCCAGCAGCTATCATTTCATCTATCCATGGGGCCACTGCATAACCGGCTTTCTTCATCGCTTCTGTGGTTTTGGCCAGGCCCAGGGTATCCCAGCTTTCAAAAGCGCCAATCTCCCAGCCAAATCCGGCCATCATGGCATCATCTACACGGTAAATTTCATCACTGATTTCCGGAATGCGGTGAGCGATATAGGAAAACAGGCCGTAATGGAAATGACGGTAAAATTCACCTGCTTTGTCCTGCCCGGCACACAATGCTTTCAGTCTTGTTTTCAGATCGTCAATGGGTTTGGCCGCTTCAAGCGTAGCAAATTTTGGTTTTATCCGCGGTCCGTATTCCAGGGTCTGCAGGTTCAGGGTAAGGATTTCTTTTTCACCCCCTGCGCCTTTTGTCTTTTTGAAAAAGCCCTGGTTGGTTTTATCACCCAGCCATTTATTCTCTACAATTTTTTCCAGCCAGGTGGGTATGTTAAATGCGGCCCGTTGTTCATCGTTAGGACAATTGTCTGCTACTCCTTTGGCTACTTTCACCAGGGTATCAATACCTACTACATCAGCAGTTCTGAAGGTGGCAGATTTGGGGCGGCCAATAATGGGGCCGGTAAGCGCATCTACTTCGTCAATGGTCAGTCCCATTTTCTCTACCAGGCCAAAGATGGCCATGATCCCGTATACTCCAATGCGGTTAGCAATAAACGCAGGGGTGTCTTTGCAAAGTACAGTGGTCTTCCCAAGGTATAAATCGCCGTAATGCATAAGAAAGTCAATGACTTCAGCATCAGTATGCGGGGTGGGAATGATTTCCAGCAGGCGCAGGTACCTTGGCGGATTGAAGAAATGGGTACCGCAGAAATGTTTTTTAAAATCATCACTCCTGCCTTCTGCCATTAAATGTATAGGGATGCCCGAGGTATTGGAAGTGATGAGAGTGCCGGGCTTGCGGTATTTCTCTACTTCAGCAAAAACAGATTGCTTAATGTCCAGCCTTTCCACCACTACCTCAATGATCCAGTCGCAGCCGGCAATATCTTTCATATTGTCTGTAAAGTTGCCGGTGGCAATTTTTTTAATAACGTCTTTATGATATACCGGTGAGGGGTTCGATTTTATGGCAGCTGCCAGGGCTTCATTAACGATCCGGTTTTTTACGGCAGGATGGTCCAGTGCAACGCCTTTTGCTTCTTCAGCAGGCGTGAGCGAGGCGGGGGCAATATCAAGCAATAGTACTTGAAGACCGATACCTGCAAAATGACAGGCAATGCGGCTACCCATTACACCACTGCCCAATACGGCTACTTTTTTGATAATACGTTTTGACATATAGCAAAATTAGTTAGTTAAACAACTATTTAGTTCGAAGGTAGGATAAAATTCTTTTCCGTCATAGTGTGGATTGATGGAACGCAGATTTTCATGATTCTTGATGGAACGCAGATTTT
>JANPGT010000628.1:0-7170 GCA_031424135.1 Chitinophagaceae bacterium | reverse complement strand
GTACTGAATCACAGCATTTATGTTTTTGGAGGAGCAGGACCAAAAATTCCGCCAATGCCCGATGGACCCCGCAACGATACTGCGCGCAGGATGCCGCCTTCACCGCCACCTTCGGATAAGGGCCCGCGGCCACCCTCCCCGCTGGAAATTTTCACGGAAAAATGAAGTTAGCTGCATACAATACAGAAATAGCAATGCTTACGAAAGACGAAACAAAACAACTGGCCGCCGTGCAGGCGCTAAAGTATATTAAGCCTGGTAAGACCATTGGTATTGGTACCGGGTCTACTGTATATTGGTTTATACAGGAACTGGGTAAAATGGTAAAGCAGGGATTGACATGCCAATGCGTACCTACGTCTGCCGCTACCTATAAGATGGCGGTGGAGTTGGGAATACCCATGACAGTTTTAAATGAGGTGGCAGCCATTGATATAACGATAGATGGGGCCGATGAAATAGACCCCCGGCTGAATTTAATTAAAGGAGGAGGTGGGGCATTGTTGCAGGAAAAAATGGTAGCGGCCGCTTCTGCAAAACTGGTCATTATAGCAGACAGCAGCAAATACGTGCAGCAACTGGGCACATTTCCCCTGCCGCTGGAAGTTATTCCTTATGGCTGGAAACAGGTGCAGCGGCACCTGCAAACCGGCTATGGCATTGCATCAGCGCTGCGCATGAAAAACGGGCAAATCTTCGTCACTGATCACGGGCATTATATACTTGACCTGGCTACAGGGCAAATAGCGGATGCAGCCGCATTGGGTGTTATACTCAACGCCATACCCGGCGTGGTGGAAAACGGGCTTTTCATTAAGATGGCGGCTGAAGCCATTATTGCATCTCCTGACGGCACCGTCAAAACAATTTATCCGGCGCAGTAAAAAGCAGCCGCAACAAATTGCGGCCGCTGGTTTGTGTAAGGGCTGGGGTTGAATCAGTTTGATTTAGTGATAGAAAATTCTTCTACCACGCGCCTTTCCATGCTTACCTGGAATTTCTTTTCTTGCCTGTTTCCTGGATTGCTGATGATAAAAGTGAGGCTGCTGGTTTCCAGGGGTATTTTGAATATTTTGCTGAATTTTTTGTCGCTGAAGACTTCGTTGAACAGCATATTGCCGTCAGCATCAGCAATAGAAACATTGAATTTCTCGCCATTGGCTGTTTCATACTTCAGCAGGAAAGACAATTGATCGTTATTGTAACCCAGGAAGCTTACAGAAGCTACAGGGGCGCTGCTGCTATCGGCAGTTTTCTGTGCCGCAGCGCCATTGGCCGCAGTCATAAAAAGGACAGCAGAAAAAACGGCCATTCTGAAAAAAAAATTCAGTGTTGTGGAGGAGGTGATGCTTTTCATATTTGTAGTTTTTGTTTACACGTAATACGTATGGGGCAATGGTTACGTGGAAGCAATACGGGTATTGCAGGCTGTTATAGTAAAGCAGCAGGCAATATCAGGTGGAAGCAATAAAAGAATATGGAGCAATGACAATTGGAAGCAACGCGGCTATGGTGCATCGGAAGCGGTTGAGCAGAACGCTCAATCACCTGTTAATACCCAAATATACAAAATGTAACCCTTATTTATGCTACTGTGTAAAATATGGGAAAAGTACGCAGGTGTTAAATAACCCATCTATTGCCGTTAGCTTATACACCGGTAGAGCCCGCTGGCTATTGTAACACAGGTGCCAGTACAGATAGTTTGCCGTCTATACGATGCTGGTATTGCAGGCCCAGCAGTTTTGCTATCAGCGGGTATACATGCACGTTTTCAAAGCCGCCTATCTGCAGGTGTTTTTTAAAGGCGGGGCCCCATGCATAGAAGCTGGCATGCATATCTGTTATGACGGGGTCAAATCCATGCTTGCCGGGTGTAACCGTTCTTCTGCTGATGCTGAATACTTTGGGCAGTATGGGTACCAGCAGCAGGTCTCCACCACGGTTAAACACATCGTCTTTCCTGCGGTAGTGCCAGCGTTCAGGTGTTTTATTCAGCAGGTAAACATTGAAATCAACCGCTTGTTTTTTAATAGCCTTGTAAGTGGGTATAATGTCAGTTTTATTTTTTGCATAGAGGTGTACCAGTGCATCGCCGTAGGGTATAAAAAATTTACTGGTGTCGATGGCGGAGGGAAGCGGCAGTGTTTCCTTTGTATCAACATTGGTCATGCCATGGTCTGCCACAAAAATAAAATTAACAGGCAGTTGCAATGAGTCGATGGCGGCGACCAGTTTGCCCACGCTTTCATCAATTAAATGAACCGCTGCTGCTGCCTGTTTTGAATCGGGACCATAGGCATGTGCTTCATGATCAACCTGTGGAAAATAGAAAGTAATAAGGTGGGGCCTTTTTTCGGGGGGAAGCTGCAGCCAGTTTTTTACCGTACGGATACGGTCATCCATTCCTATTTTTTCATTATAAATATAGTAGTAGCTGGGGCGGATACCCTGGATAGCACTTTCAGAAACTACCCAGTAAAAACTGGCGCTCAGCATTTGCTGCTGTTCTGCCAGTACCCATAAAGGTGTACCGCCGTACCAGGAACTGTCCGCCACGGCTTTTTTATTGCCCATGCCATAGAAAGCATTTCGCTGTGCATCGTAAAAAGTATTATCAATCAACCCATGGTGTGCGGGATACATACCGGTTACAATAGTATAATGATTGGGAAAGGTGAGCGAAGGAAAAGAAGGCTGCATGTAATCAGCCTTTACACCCGCATCGCTCAGGCGCAAAAGATTCACTGCATTGAATTTTTCTGCCAGGTCGTACCGGAAACCGTCGGCAGAAATTAAAATTACATAAGGTTGCTGCTGTTGCGCCGGGCTGTTGAACCGGCCGGGAACTATTTGCTGAGAGGTATCCTGGGCTGCACTATAATTGAAAAGAAAAATTAAAAGAATGTGAGAAATGTGGAAATGTGAAAATGCTTTGCCGGGAAATTGTACGTTTTTCATGTGCATTATTTAAGTGTCTGGTCTCAGGGTTTCTTTATTTCCACACTTTCACATTATTCATTATTTAGTTTCTTGCACCAAATAACAGGCTGCCGATACGCACCATATTACTGCCCTGGGCAATGGCCAGTTTATAGTCATTACTCATGCCCATAGAAAGGGCCTGGAATTGGGAATCAGGTCCCGAACCATCGGGATGGAATTGGGCGTATTTGTCGTACAGCGATTTAAGATAGTGAAATTCATTTTGTACAACGGCAGTATCTTCTGTAAACGAAGCCATGCCCATCAGGCCCTTAATGCAGGTATTGCTGAGCAGGGATACTTGTTGTATGCCAAGTATGGCATCCAGTTCTTGTTCGTCCAGTCCAAATTTGGTTTCTTCCTCCGCAATATGCACCTGCAGCAGTACATTGATGACCCTGTTGGTTTTTACCGCCTGTTTGTTGATTTCCTGCAACAGTTTCAGACTGTCTACTCCGTGTATTAGGTGCACGAAGGATGCAATTTGTTTCACCTTATTGCTTTGCAGGTGCCCAATAAAATGCCAGCGGATGTCTTTGGGAAGCTGCGCATATTTTTCTGCCAGTTCCTGCACATAGTTTTCCCCAAAATCACGCTGCCCCAAATTGTAAAGTTCCAGTATGTCTTCCGCTGGTTTTGTTTTTGAAACGGCTACCAGGGTTGCCCTGCCTTCCAGTTCTTCTGTAATTGATTTGTAGTTTTCTATGTTAACTGCCATACTGAATTTGCAATTGTATCTGCCCGGTAAAATTAGATACAAAAACCTGTTAAAAGGCACTGGTGGACGAAGGGTGAATAACAGCGGTATTGCTGCAGCCTGCGGTTCCGTTATTCATGCTATACAAGCCGTTTGTCAGCGCTTAAGTTGTAATAAGATAAATACAACGAAAGACAAGCCCGAAGGGCTGGTATTGATATAGAACGAAATTATCCATTCACTTCATTTACAACCCCGGAAGGGTGACATTATAAATCTTTAATAAAAGTGTTGCTATTTCAGCACAGACCTGCTGATAACAATGCGCTGCACTTCGCTGGTGCCTTCGTATATCTGGGTAATCTTTGCATCGCGCATCAGGCGCTCTACATGGTATTCTTTTACATAGCCATAACCACCGTGTATCTGAACGGCTTCTACGGTTACCCACATGGCGGTTTCCGAAGCAAATACTTTGGCCATAGAGGAGCTGAGTGTATAATCTTTGTGTTCATCTTTTTCAGCAGCGGCTTTTAAACACAGTAACCTGGCAGCTTCTATACGGGTTGCCATATCTGCCAGTTTAAACTGGATGGCCTGGTGGTGCATGATCTCTTTACCAAAAGCCTTTCTTTCTTTTACGTATTTCAATGAAAGTTCGTAGGCGCCGCTGGAAATGCCCAATGCCTGGCTGGCGATACCAATGCGGCCGCCGCTGAGTGTTTTCATGGCAAAAGAAAATCCAAAGCCATCGGCGCCAATCCTGTTTTCTTTGGGCACTTTTACATCGTTGAATAATATGCTGTGGGTATCGCTGCCACGGATGCCCAGCTTGTTTTCTTTGGCGCCTACAGATACGCCGGGCCAGTTTTTTTCTACAATAAAAGCGTTGATGCCATGGCTGCCCTTTGCGGTATCCGTCTGCGCCATCACCAGGTATACGGAGGCGGAGTTGCCATTGGTGATCCAGTTCTTGGTTCCGTTCAGCAGGTAATAATCGCCCTTGTCTTCTGCAGTAGTGCGCTGTGAAGTAGCGTCGCTGCCGGCTTCAGGCTCGCTCAATAAAAAAGCGCCTATATAGAGTTCGCCGTCTTTACGGCCCTGGGCCAGCGGTGTTAAATATTTTTCTTTCTGCGCTTCATTGCCAAATGCTTCCAGTCCCCAGCAAACAAGGCTGTTGTTTACACTAACGCAGACGCTCACACTGGCATCTACCTTACTGATTTCTTCCATAGCCAGCACATAGCTGATGGTATCCATACCGCTGCCGCCGTATTTTGGATCCACCATCATACCCATAAACCCCAGTTCAGCCAGTTTCAGGATCTGTTCCCTGGGAAATTTTTGTAATTCATCTCTTTCAATCACACCGGGCAGGCATTCCTGCTGGGCAAAATCGCGGGCGGCTTTCTGAATCATCAAATGTTCTTCACTCAATTGAAAATGCATGGGAAATCGTTTATGATGGTCAAAAATAAAGAAAGTTGTTGTACTAACTAACGGGTGATAGTAAATCGGAGAAAAATTCACAATGGCAGGCGTTTTCTCAGTTCCTGCCTTGCCGCTGTATACCCTATTAGTGGGATTTTTGCTCCGGCGGAATTAAATATCCCTTAAAATAGTAATTTTGTTCAAGAAGTAGAGGATTACCCTTAGATCCCGCTTTTTTCAAATCTCCACTCCTCTGTCAAGAACCCGCTTCCAGCCATTGATATCCTTTCAGAAGCCTTGATTACAGTCCCGTTTGTCACCCCGCATAAACCCTAAATAAGTAAGAAAATGTTCAAAAATTTACTCTTTGTATTTGTTGCAGTACTATGTGGCTGCAGCATGCTCCGGGCCCAAAACGTTTTCAATCCGGCCGATGTACTGGTAAACTACAATGCTGCGGCTACGCCGGGTAGTGCATCCAACCCCAATTATTCAGCCAACGTGATGACCAAATGGGTTAGAACACCATCGGCTTCATGGACCACTACTAATTTTAAAGCCTATATGTGGAATGGTGTCCAATTCCGGCTTCGGTTTCCCAATAATTATAACCCGGCCAATGCCACTAAATACCCCGTGATTATTTTTTTTCACGGCGGAGGCGAGATCGGGCCTATCAGAGAAAATGAAAAGCAGTTACTCTGGGGCGCGCAGATTTTTGAACAGCGCATTAATAATGGTGAATGGAATGGATTCCTGATTTTCCCCCAGGAGACCGCCATTGGCTGGGACGATTACCATTTCAGCAGGATGAATGGCATACTGGATACTCTGCAGAAGTACAATAATGCTGATCCTGACAGGGTTATTTCCATGGGGCTTTCTTCTGGTGGTTATGGCGCCATTGCCTATGCAAGTGCTTACCCCCAACGTGTGGCAGCAGCCCTGCCCTCATCGCCTCCCCAGATAAATTCACTGAGCAGTATCATTCCTGGTTTTGTACATATACCGGTATGGGTGGCCAATGGCGGTGCCGATCTGAATCCTGATCCATACAATGTGCAGGGTTTTAATGCAGATTTCCGCAATGCAGGTGGTAATGTATACCAAAGCTTTTATGTAACCAATGGGCATAATACCTGGACTGATATGTGGAATATGAGAAATACTGCTGGTGCTTATATTTCTACTACTTACTGGAACAGTGCACATAAAGCACAACCACTGGCATATTACGGCAATAAGCAATTTTGCAGCAGCGACCCCATTGCAGCCCGTATGGGTATAACAGCAGGATTTTTTTCTTATGAATGGCAAAAGGACGGCGTTACCATTGCCGGCGCTACAGGTAATGAATACACAGCAACATCCACCGGCCAGTACAGGGTGCGTTTTATGAGAGTCGCAGGTGGTAGCTGGTCAGCATGGTCGCCCAGCCCCATCGTCATCAGTACAAAATCCTGCGCAGTAGATACGGTATATGCAGAGCATTTTACTTTTGACAGGCCGTTTATTGCGGCGCCTGAATACAGCAATGGTAATTTTACCTGCCAGGGGGGTATCGTTACTTCGGGTACTAACCTCTTTACACAGGACGCTGCTGGATTGCAGGGAGGACGCTTCCTGGTAAATTATACAAAGAAATTCAAGATACATTATCTCAAAATGAGAAATTAGCTCGACAAATGTCTGCTGATATTTTGGGTGAATTAAGTAATTATCCATCACAGCTGACCAACGAACAAAAAGCTTCTGTCGCTTTAAATAGGCTTTCTGAATATTTCGGACTGGAATGGACAGAAGAAAAGATTGCAACCTATTTAAACGATGAACTGATTGCATATACTCAATTGTATTCGGACAGAACGAAATTGTATTATATCACTATGCAACCAACCTACATTGAGTTAAGTGATGTAACCGGATGGTCAAGGCATGAAGTATGGCTGGCAATTTTTAGATAAGTGTTTGAATTAATCTCAATAAAAGGGGGCGTATGCCTCGGACGTTGCCTGCAAGTGTAAGACAGACCCCACTTCTATGACAAAGAAAATAAT
>JANPGT010000627.1:0-5839 GCA_031424135.1 Chitinophagaceae bacterium | reverse complement strand
GCTATTTGCTCTTCGCTACTCAATTGCTCATGCGTAGTAGAAGCTGGATGTATCGCCAATGTTTTAGCATCTCCAACATTCGCTAAATGACTTACCAATTTTAATGAATCAATAAACTTGCTGGCATTTTCTTTGCCGCCTTTCACGCCAAAATTTAATACCCCGCCAAAACCATTGCTGAGGTATTTTTTGGCCAGTTCGTGATAAGGACTGCTCTTCAGTCCGGGATAAATAACAAAGTCAACCTGCGGATGTTTCTCCAGCCATTGGGCAAGTGCAAGGGCATTGTCTACATGACGCTGTACGCGCAGGCTTAATGTTTCCAGCCCCTGCAATAAAAGAAATGAGTTAAATGGACTCTGTGAGGAACCGAAGTCGCGCAGGCCTTCTACCCTTGCCCGGATGGCGAAAGCGATATTGGGCAGGCCAAGCGGATTGCCTTCACCAAATACTTCCCAGAATTTTAAACCATGGTAACCTTCGCTGGGTTCAGTAAACTGCGGGAATTTACCATTGCCCCAGTTATAATTACCGCCGTCTATAATTACGCCACCAATGGTAGTGCCGTGACCACCAATCCATTTGGTAGCAGATTCTACCACTATGTTGGCGCCATGTTCCAGCGGACGGAAAAGGTATCCGCCTGCGCCAAACGTATTGTCTACAATCAGGGGCAAATCATACTCTTTTGCCAGGTCCGCAAATTTTTTGAAATCCGGGATATTCAACCTGGGGTTACCAATGGTTTCGAGGTAAATGGCCTTGGTATTTTTATCGATATGTTTTACAAAACTCTCCGCATCATCACCATCGGCAAAACGCACTTCCACACCCAGGCGTTTAAAGGCCACTTTAAATTGGTTATGGGTACCGCCGTATAAAAAAGTGGTGCTTACAAAATTATCACCTGCCTGTAAAATATTATTGAGTGCCAGGAACTGTGCCGCCTGGCCGCTGCCGGTGGCCAGCGCAGCTACACCGCCTTCCAGTGCCGCTATGCGCTGTTCAAATACATCGGTAGTGGGATTCATGATGCGGGTGTAGATATTACCAAATGCCTTCAGCCCAAAAAGATTGGCGGCATGCTCAGCATTGTCGAACGCATAAGAAGTAGTCTGGTAAATTGGCACTGCCCTTGATTTGGTAGTAGGGTCAATTTGCTGTCCTGCGTGGAGTTGCAGGGTTTCGAAACGATGGCTCATAACATGAAGTTTAATTTTTTTAAAAATATAATTGCTGAAAACGGGCCGGTATAAGCTGAAAGAGGTATACTGTATCAACAGGGTCTACATGCAACAACAACGTTTGCAATAACAGGAGGTAAGTGTGACAGGTGAATTTGTAATCATCCTTTTCGTTGGTATCCTACAAATTTAATAGACTTTCGTTGCAACTACCAAAATATACCCTGTTAATTTTCTGTTTACGGGTTCAGCCGGTACCGGGCACTTATCAGGAGAGGGTGGTGGATGCCGCCAGGTGGTCTTTAAAAACAAAAAAGCTCACCTGGTAAATCAGATGAGCTCTCAATATAGTATTACTGGAATAATATGCTGGCAAAGCTTGTATCTGACCTATCTTTCCCCGTTTTTTAACGGGGCTGGAATTAGCACCTTCTCAATTCACATTGTTGGTTGCCAAGGCTTCATTGGGCCATATCCCTCTGCCTTTCTTGATAAGTGATAACAAAGAACTGGCGCAAAGTTAACAGGCCGCAGGCGAATTGTCCAAATTTTTTTGAAACAGCCAGCTTTTAGGTATTAGCTGTTATCGCTTTGGTTATCAGTGGCCTGTTCAGACACTGCAATATATTGTTAACAATTGCCTTCCCGGCACCCATTTTTTATCTTTACCCGCTTAAGACTAACAGCTAGTAGCGTTCCCGCCACCCAACCCTTTCTTTACTGCTGCGTATCTATAACTGTTACCTGAAAACAACTTTATTAACCCATTTTAACGTAAGCTGGAATAATTGTTGTTTTTGCAGGATACCAAATTTACTTAAACTTTTTACAGCCTTAGATTAAGCCACAGCACCGCGCGTTGATTGCTGTGCGCCGGGGTGAAAACTGGGCTGTGCTATACACATCAACAAACATAAAATCAGAAGTATGAAAACAAACAACAGGTGGTTGCTTGCCGCCACAGGCCTTGCCTTGACTTGTATTTTCTTTATTGCCTGTAACAAGGAAAACTCCGGCAGCGCTGCAAACACCGCCGGCAAATCGCAGTTGTCTATTTACATGATGGACGACCCGATTGCATTTACAAAAGTGCTGATTGACATTAAACAGGTAGCTGTTAAAATAGATACCGCTGCACCACATGATGATAAAGACGATGATCACCAGTGGGGCGATGATTATAAGGGCTGCAAAAATGGCAAGTCAACCATTTGGGACACCTTGGCCATTACACCCGGCGTATATGATTTGCTGAAATTGAGAAACGGAACAGATACCCTGCTGGCTGCCGGCCTGGTTGCCAATGGCAAAATACTACAGGTGAGAATTACACTGGGTACCAATAATACGGTGTATACAGACAGTGTAACCCATTACCCGCTCAATATCATCGGCACCCGCAATTACTTTGATATTAATGTGCGCAAAGGAGATGTATCGGCCATCAGCAACAGCCAGTTTAAACTTTGGTTTGATTTCAACCTGGCCAGGTCTATCTTTTTCTTCAATAATCAATACTGGCTGAAACCCGAATTGAAACCATTCAACGACCATAAAAAACCCAAACTGGAAGGCAGGGTATTACCTGAAGGGGCTTCCGGCCTGGTAACCATATTTAACCAGTCTGACACATTATATGCCTTGCCATGGGCTGGCGGTTATTACCAGGTACGGAATATAGATGCGGGTACTTATTCCATCTACTTTAAAGGATGGCGTGGCTATAAAGACACTACCATCAGCAATATTGTAGTGGGCGGCAGCGGGGTAACCAAGGTACCGGTGATAACGCTGCACAAATAAGGTCTGAGAGTAAAAAAATAGAAAAGGGGCGCTAGAGTAGCGGCAAGTATCTATTTTGCCTGAGTCAGAAAAAAGGGTGGGTGAAAGCGTATTACCTGTTTATCCTTACAACTTCAGTACGCACCTCACAAATACAGTTAAAAGGAACCGGCAATGTGCCGGTTCCTTTGTTTTTTGCCCCTGCCGGCAAACTAAAAGGCATTGCTTTTGTTCTTACCTTAGACATTCATAGCAATCAATTACAACCTTTTTTACGAGTATGGGAATTAAGCAGCAGCCTGCAGAAGAAACAGCAGTGGTACAGCAGGAATATATTGAGGTATTTGGCGCCAAAGAACACAACCTGAAAAATATAGATATCCGCATTCCAAAAAATAAACTGGTGGTGTTTACCGGCGTAAGCGGCAGTGGAAAATCATCCCTGGCATTTGACACTATTTACAATGAAGGTCAGCGGCGTTACATGGAGAGTTTCAGCGCCTACGCCCGCCAGTTTATGGGCGATATGGAAAGGCCTGATGTAGATAAAATTACCGGCCTCTCGCCGGTTATTTCTATAGAACAGAAAACCACCAATAAAAACCCCCGCTCTACCGTAGGTACCATTACAGAAATCTATGATTTCATGCGCCTGATGTATGCCCGGGTGGGCGATGCCTATAGCTACAACACCGGCAAAAAGATGGTGAAATTCAGTGAAGAGGAAATTGTGGATAATATCTTCAGCAAATTTAAAAATAAAAAAATCACCCTGCTGGCGCCATTGGTCCGCGGCCGCAAAGGGCATTACCGCGAATTGTTTGAAGACATCCGTAAAAAAGGCTACCTGAAAGCAAGAATAGACGGCGAGGTAAAAGACCTTGCGCCTAAAATGCAGGTAGACCGTTATAAAATCCATGATATAGAAGTGGTAATAGACCGGCTGGCGGTAACACCGGACATGAAACTGCGGCTGAGCCAGAGCGTACAAAAAACACTGCAGCTGGGTAAAGACCTGCTTTTCCTCCTGATTAACGACGATAATAAGATAGTACAGTACAGCAAACAATTAATGTGCGAGGATACAGGGCTCAGCTATGAAGAACCTTCTCCAAACGCTTTTTCATTTAACTCACCTTATGGCGCCTGCCCTGCCTGCAAAGGACTGGGCACAGTGTACCAGGTAGATATGGGTGCCGTATTGCCGGACCTTGGTAAAAGCATCAACGAAGGCGGTATTGCCCCACTGGGAGAAGAAAGAGAAGCCCATATTTTTAAACAGGTACAGCAAATAGCTAAAAAAAATAAAATCAGTCTTGATAAACCGCTGAAAGACCTGCCACAAAAAGCCCTGAATATTTTACTGTATGGCAATGAAGAAGCCACCGGCAAAGACGCTGAATTTGATTTTGACACCACCGATGGCAGTATGTATACCACCGAATTTGAAGGCGTGGTAACCATGTTGCGGCGCTGGTTTGCTGCCAACAGCAGTGAAGCGCTGCGCGACTGGGTAGAAAAATTTATGGAGCTGAAAAAATGCGAGACCTGCGGCGGCACCCGTTTGAAAAAAGAAAGCCTTTGGTTTAAAGTAGATGAAAAAAATATTGCGCAGCTGAGCGAAATGAACCTCGATAAACTGATGCTCTGGCTAAAGGGTATTGAAAAAAGATTATCGAATAAACAAAACGCCATTGCAAAAGATGTGCTGAAAGAAATACGCGAACGCCTGCAGTTTTTACTGGACGTAGGGCTGAGTTACCTCACCATCAGCCGCTCCTCCAAAACCCTTAGTGGTGGAGAATCACAGCGGATACGCCTGGCTACGCAGATTGGCTCGCAATTGCAGGGTATCACCTATATCCTGGATGAACCTTCCATCGGACTGCACCAGCGCGATAACCACCGCCTGATTACCGCACTGAAAAACCTGCGCGACATAGGCAATAGTGTGCTGGTAGTAGAACATGATAAAGACATTATGCTGGCGGCCGACCATTTAATTGATATTGGCCCCGGTGCGGGCAAGCACGGTGGCCAGGTGGTTACTGAAGGAGAACCACACCATGTATTCAGCCTGCGATCAGAAACCGCCAAGTTTCTCACCGGCGAAAAATCTATAGAAGTACCTGCAGAAAGAAGACCCGGCAATGGCAAATTACTGGAACTGAAAGGTGTTACCGGCAATAACCTTAAAAAAGTAAATGTAAAAATTCCGCTGGGCAAACTGGTACTGGTTACAGGCGTAAGCGGTAGTGGCAAATCTACCCTGATCAACGAAACACTTTACCCGATTCTCTCACAATATTGCTACGAGTCTAAAACAGCCCCCATGGAATATGCTTCCATCAAGGGACTGGAAAATATTGACAAGGTGATTGAAATAGATCAGTCGCCCATTGGCAGAACCCCCCGGAGCAACCCGGCTACCTATTGCGGTTTCTTTACAGACATCCGCACCCTCTTTGCTTCTGTACCGGAAGCAAAAATACGGGGCTATACAGCGGGTCGTTTTTATTTAAATGTAAAGAGTGGCCGCGGCGTAGTTTGTGTAGGCGTCCTTTTCGAACAGCTCAATTTTGCAACCCGGCACGGAAACCTTGACGACGCCAACGCGAATGTTCTCAGGCAGGCCGGCGACCATCGTGCGCCCGAAATAATCGACCATGCAAATGCCGCGGCCTCGGGCGGCCAAGGGTGGAACAGCGTCATACCATTGGCCTTTCATCCAGCCCCGGTTGGTGGAATCAAAATCCGCCATGACTTGGAAGCGCTTTTCCACGGTCCGGTCCGCATCGTTCATTTGTCCGCCGCT
This sequence comes from Chitinophagaceae bacterium, assembly GCA_031424135.1. GTDB lineage: Bacteria > Bacteroidota > Bacteroidia > Chitinophagales > Chitinophagaceae > JACMLD01. Next base: position 58 of record JANPGT010000627.1, on the reverse strand, counting down.
TTCCATGTTCGATTGGCCGAAACAAAGGTAGATATGGAAGTTCGGATCTGGCGCGGCT
>JANPGT010000626.1:0-9886 GCA_031424135.1 Chitinophagaceae bacterium | reverse complement strand
CGGAAGCGGTATCGCACTGGATCATTGCAGTGATGCCGTCATCAGCAATACTGAAATAGCCCGGAATGCGCACTATGGAATACTGCTCACTGAGAGCAGCAACGTAAATATTAAAAACTGTCGCATTGAAGCCAACGACCGCAGCGGCGTGATGGCAGAATTTCTTTACAAAGGGAATAGTGGCATTAAGGTCAGCAATAATACCATCCTGTTTAACAATGGCTATGGGGTAGAGATGCACAGCAGTAAAGACAGCAAATCAATCTCCAATCAATACGGTGACCCCGGCGGCAATGCTGCAGGCCGGGAAAATATAAACATGGGCAAAATGATTATTATGCACTGACCACGATGATTGACGGGTTGGACAGTTGACTGGCAAGAGAAAAATATTTTTATTGCGTAGTTATCTTTGCGCCGGCGTTGTTGTTGAAAACGCCAACAACGGCACCGGTGGTTAATTGCCCGCCCGGAAGACCCGGTAGGACGGGGTTGACCCGTTAACTGCTGTGAGTATACTGTTTGTAATGGTGATGGCCTTCGTCACCAACTGTTCAACCAATCAACTGATCAACCAGTCAACAGATCAACTACTTTCCCTCAATCACAAAGTTTATCTTCTCACGTAGTTTGGGCGACAATGCATTAAAATTAATACGGTAAATGGTATCTCCCCATTTTTCCAGGATGCCTTTGTCTTCCATGGCGGTAAGTGGTACTTTCTCTATGGTTATCCCAAATTGTTTCGCATTGTAATTGATAACAAAATCCCTGGCGGCTACTCCATACTTAGGTGCAAAATGTATCACTACCTGTCCTGGCTTTTCAAGCTCAGCTGGGTAGCAGGTCATAATGTGTTCGGTAATTTTTTCCGCCTTGCTCATGGAAACTACATCGGTGACGGCTACATTTTTTCCACGGTTCAGCCTTATGATACGTTGCCAGCTATTTACAGCTGCAGCAGAAGGATAAGCTTTGCTGATGTCCAATGCAAGAGAGGTGGCATTTTTATCCTGCTTATACAAAACACCGGTGGCTTTAAAATTTGCACCGGGTGGTTGCGTAACACCATTTATGCTCGGCAGGTTATGATAATCAGAACAATTGTACCAGATTTCATACCGCTTGCTGCTGAATGTTTTGGCTGTATAGGTACCCCGGCCTACATCAATAATCAAAGGCTGACCGTTATAGTAGACAATGTAGTTGCCCACATCATTATGGTTATGGCTTTCATCATTATGACCACCTTTAGCTGCCACAAACAAGCCTTCACTGCTGCCTTCCTTATCCCTTGCCAGCATTACCTGTATTCCCGGCAGCCAGGTATCCTGCGGAAGCGGAAGCCCCTGGGCTGCCTGCTGGAATTCGTCCTGCATAAATAATTCAAACAGGTTCCTGAAATATTGAAACCTGCCAATCTTCGCGTCTGTGGGTTTACGGTAAAAAGCCCCGAAACGCATCATATCCGGATCGCTGATGTCTTTTCCATAGCGGTAAATCATGCTGGCTGCCATACCGGGCTGGGGATCTGCATCGGCAAAATCCAGGAAATATTCCTTGCCAATCTGCGCCCTGTAAATAAACCGGCCCATGTTCTTTATTTTTTCGTCAGTACATACATAGGCAAAAGCATTGTTGGTAGCCAGGTTCAGCATGGCAATATTGTCGTATAGTGAAGCAGCCGCAGCACCCCAATAACCGGGACCTTCATCACAACCGCCATCCAAAGGATAAGGATTTACAAACTGATCCAAAACATTCAGGAGTTTGGCCACCATAGCGGTTCTTTTATCCTGGTCTTTTTCCACCAGCAAAGCTGCATTCAGCCAGTTACTGCATATCCACGGATTCCAGTTATTGGGTGGCCTGCCATTGGCATTGGCCGTCATCCATCCATGCGGATTTTTCATCAGTGGTTGAAAAATACGGTTATTGATTTCATAATAGATACGCTTTCTTACCTGCGGCGATACCGCGTCCATTTTATCGCCGATAAAATAATCCACCCACGATAAAAATGTAGCCGTTTCTGCAGCAAACAATTCTACAAACGGTTTAGATACATCCATCAGCCCGGCGTAGTCTTTTGATTTGGGAAGATGTGCAGAAGCCCCCCACCAGGATTCTTCGCAGATTGACCATACCCCGTTAATGATATCGTCTACAAACCGGCCCTTGTTTTCATAGATTTCAGCCAATACCAATGTGCCCAATACCTGACGCTTGGGAAAACTGATATCCTGGAACTCATTCCTGTCGCCCGTGCGTTCTATCAGCAAAGACTTTGTAGCAGGTATGGAGGGCCAGGCATAATTAATATATTTCTCCGCATCGGCCAGGTAAGCGCTCATCATGGGCTGACTGGCCCTGCCCCAACCCTCACGATCTGTAATTTTGGGAAACGGCGTCCATTGGCTATAAGGAATAATAATTTCTTTCAGCTTTCCCACATCATATTTCCCGCTTAGGAGATTGGTCTGCGCAGGCACCTGTAAACAGGCAATAATTACAACAAAGAGTACCGTTGTCTTCTTCATATACGCTATTTGGTCAGTTATTAATCTCAATAATACCATTGCTGACTGCATTAACAGTAAACCATGCTCCGGAAGTGGTAGTATTTACCGCGACATTTATTTTTTGCTGGCCATTGATAAGTGTTACTGTTTTAATTTTTTTATCGCCCACAGAAATAGTGATCGCCTGGTTGCAGCTCACTATCATTCCTTTTTCAGTAAGTTCCAGACTGGCGGCGCCGACACCGGCGCTGGTGGAAATACTGTAATTACCGTAACCAATATGAGTGCCCTCTCCCAGGTAGAGGTACTGCAATTTGTTTTTCATCAGGCTGACGATCCCAAACCGACCTTTAAAAAACCAGTCATTTCGCATATATGTTCGTGACCCGGCTACCGATTGCAACAGCAATTGCTGCGACTGGTTTTTATTGTATACCCTTACTGCTGAAAAATCTGCTTTGAAGGCAGTGTCTTCTGCAACCAGCTTTTCTACGGAATAATTTTCCGCCCCGGTAAAGGGCTCATAGACGGCAACAAAAGGCCTTGCCCAGGCTTCGCCCTCCTGCCTGCTGATAAGGACCGGTGTTGGTTTGCTGCGGTAAGGGATGTCAGCCGTACCTGAAGCGGGGCCTTTGCCCGTATAAAACATTCTTTGTGTCTCAGCAGTAAAAAGCACCTGCATATAGGCCTTACTATTATTCTTTTCTGTCAGCGTAAACAGGGCTGTTGTATTTCCATGATGGCCGGCTGGCGACATGGTAGCGGCTATATTCCGTAAGCCGGGCGGATCAAAAGGTTGCTGGCTGATGGGTAATTCCGCCGCGCTTACTGTCAGGGGTATTCTTGCTGCATCCAGCAACTCCAGGCTATCCCCTATGTTATGGTACAGGTATTCATTACTTCGGGCATTGTCTGATCTGAATACATCAAAATAATATCCTGTGGTATCAGAAGTACGTACAATGGCCAGTGTACGCTGCTGTTTTGTTGCAGTGGAGATATCTGTATAACGTGTATCTGTAAAGGAACAGTAAGCAGACACAGGTTTATCACCGGCCAAAGGCTCCATGGCCTGCAACTGTATGGCGCCCATTTTCTTGGTGCCCCCACCACCTTTGAAATAAGGTACAGCGCCCGAGGCTGCTCCGGCTACCACGGTATTGTGCGCCGCCCATTGCGCGTAATAGTTAACATGCATTGGCGCTTCATAAGTAAGCCCCTTGCCCGGGTCTATACCCATCACATGCCCGGCGCCATAGAGTTCCAGCGACATACCATTGGCGTGATTGTGATTATAGCTGGCACCCTGTACCAGGTACATCAGGCCGTGCTGTTGATCTGTACCGTTGCGCTGCAGGTAGCACCTGGCAAATTCAAGCGCCCCGCTTCTTGGCCACATATAGACTTCTCCGTTAGCAGCCGGAATTTCCGGCAGAAAACATAGCAGACCCATCCAACCCGCCGTTTTGCGCTTATATCCTTTCTGCTGCACCAGTACATTCATAGCCGCTACCAACTGATCTGCTGCAGGATCATGGTATTTTTTTGCCATCAGGATACCCATCTCCAGGCATTCGGGGCTTTGCGACACCGGCCCGGTATCGCCAATAGAAGGCGCGCTGAAATTGGGAAAAGAATATTTTAATAATACATACGAAGACTGCAGCAGGGCCGGGTATTTGCCAAATACATTGTACCCGTTGTTTTCCATGGCCAGTGCGGAACTGAGCAGGCTGCTGATGGGGAAATTATGATAGCCCCCGGGTTCCTTCCAGTGTCCGTCCGGCGTAAGCCACTTATCAATCACTGAAGGCAGTGCCAGGTGACCACACTCTGCATTGACAGTATCTTTTGTCATATAAAACTGCAGGAAGTAATCTGTCTGCTGTTTGTCTTCCAGCGATAAAGCAGCGTAGACCATGGCCGGTGTTTGTGCTGCAAACCAGTTATTGTTCCAGAAGCCGCGGAAAGTCATGGTAGCAGCTATTTTTGTAAACACCGTCTCATACCAGCTGGTTTCATATTTTTTTTGACGCAGAAAATCATACAGAAAATCATAGACCAGGGGCATGGCGTTATAGTTGCCATCACCCAGTGTCTGGATAGAAAGAAAACCTGTCCTGCAGGGACCTTCAATGGGTTGCTGGTAATAAGCACCCCTGGCCCACTGCGTAAGTATGTCTGCTGCAAATACCGCATAGGCTTCTTTGCCGGTAAGCCAGTAAATAATGGCGGCATCCAGCGCCAGCTCATTTATTTTCCGGTTGATGCCTTCTACAAAACTCTGCGGGTTCACCCGTTCTTTTTTTGCGCCCGGTGCTTCACTGGTCAGTAACATGGTCATGGCAGTATCATAGGGTACCAGTTCCTCAATGGAAGGCATTCTGTATCCGTAACCATCTTTTGTAATAGGGGGGCGCTTGTGCGGCGATACCCTTACAGTGGGGAAAGGCGCATCGCCTTCGTATTTTACCAGTTCGGTGCCATCGGCATCTGAATAGAACCTGGTATAGCGTTTTCCGGGCGCCCTGTTCAGGAGGTATCGGCTCAGTATCCACTCAGGATCTTTTGCATGACGCTCTACATACACAGTTACCGCCTGCATCATTTCTTCGAATGATTGTTTGGCCCATGCCTGCTGCTGTAGCTTCTGCAATATCATTGCCTTATCGGAGGACTTTACCAGTATATGCGGATGCGCAGTTTGGGCATACGCCGCAGGACAGAAAAAGCAAAAAATTACCATTAATAACGGTGAACAGTACTTCATGCCGTGGAATTATTTAAGCAGGTGTGCCAGTAGTGCAATGTGTTTACTTTTTAATCCGATTTCCAGCTTTTCAGGCTGGTTATTTTTTTACTGGTACTGATTGCGGACTTTTCTGGTATTAATGCCACTGAAATAGTGCTGCTGGCACCTGCAGGCAGCGTAAATTCAAAACCTGTGCGTATTGTACCCGGATTCGGCGCATCATAACTGTTGGGCGGCGGATCCGTTGGCCATGTTTTCATTACAATACCCGCCGGCGCATCTACCCTTAAAAAAAGTGTCTTCCCATCTTTTGTAAGCGTAGCTGTATTCTTTCCGGTGATGGCAACAAGAGCGGGTGTTAAAAGAGTCCAGCGCACAGTAATCACCGTATCAGGCGCCTTTATCTCATCCTGCACCAGCACATATTTACGGTCTGCAATGGCAATTCCTCTTTGCAGTTGTTCAACAGACCCTTTGTAAACCTCGCTGAGATCTGCCCTGGCATTCATAAAATTATTATCGCGCGAAAAAGCGGTAATGGGCGCATAGCCGGTTACTCGCTGGTGTTGATCATTAACTGTAATTGTGTTGTGCACCTGGTTGACGTAGCGGAATACTGTCCAACGCTGGGCGTCCTGTGTCCTGCCAAATATATTTAGCCCTTTAGATTCCAACGATTCATATTCCTGCATCCCGAAATCCATGGCCCACCTCACCCCATCTGCTTCCATTACAAAAGAACCTATGTCCATATGGGCATGGTTAACAGACACCGAACCTGCTTTGAAACCCACAAATATAGCAGCAGTATCTGTCCAGGATGTACGCATCAGTGCTACCGGGCTTTTGCCCTTGCCCACCCACATAATAGCTGCCGGAGGTGCAATATTGCTGATATGGCTGCCGCCACCCCAAATCATCATAGCAGGTAAAAGACGGTTGTTCATGCTGGCCCGGCTGTCTTCCTGCAACAGGCGGCTGCGCTCTACCCATAACAGTGATGGATCAGCGTTTTTCTGTGCAAACCAGAACATGGCAGGCTGTACACCTCCGCCACTTCCGGCGTCCGAGTAATTAAACGGTTTACCCGATGGCCCGGTCATGTTTTCCAGGTAACCGGCTGTTTTTAAAAAACCGGGCATATCACTTAAACCGAAATTGCTGCCGAAGGCTTTGTCAAGCGCACTGATGAGCATTACATTAAAACTGGTTCCATAACCCCAGTAGCCATACCCTTCAGGATAAGCCCCATCCGGACCAAAGTCCTTCATAGCAATTACCACGGTTTCGATAGCGCGGTTAATAACCTGTTTTGCCAGCACCGGTTCATCTTCATAAATAGCCAGCGCACCATATACCATACCGGCATTGCACACCTGGTTCCAGTTATGTTCAGCTTTTAACCAGCTGTTGTTTTTGGGATCCAGTGAAGGATTAATGCCTTTTTCAAGGATGGCTTTTTTTATGGCTATTTTTGACGCGGGCGCCAGATCATCATAAAGCCAGTCGTACCCAATAGCCATTGACATAGTCATTTCTGCCACATCAAGAAAATGTGGCGGATTCCAGTCAGTAAAGGCCGCTATTGCCAGCATCTCTTTCTCTGCCCGCTGCAGGTAAGATAGCTGCCGGGTACTACGGTACGCATAAGAAAGGAAAAACAACCTGCGCAGTGCTTCCCTTGACTTATCCAGCAGGCGGCGTCCAACCTGGATGCGCTCTATAGGCGGAAGGCCCTGCAGCCTATCTGCTTCATTAAGGATGGCCTGTTGCATTTTAGACCATATTTTATCTGTGCTGATATTCTTTTTAATTGCATCCTCCTCGCCTTTCAGCAGCAGTATGCGCGGGTGAGACGGGAGGCTGCCGGCTGCACCTATACGGTCGGCCTGCGCCGCAAGCCGGCCGCTGCAATACAATAATAGCACCAAAGGGATAAACAAATGAGCAGGTTTCATATGACAACAATTACCGTTTACAAAGCTGTATGCGGGACAACAATGCCGTTGCTTCCGGGTATTCACGATAACTACCTCCCTGTTGGGTAAAGGCTGAAAATCGTCAGGATTGCAGCAAGCATTACCGTTATTCCGCGTTTGACGCAAGAAAATTAGTTATTAACCTTCAAACAGCGTTGCATTTGCCGGTCTTTGTTACCACCTATTTACGAAAACGTTTCAGTAAATAAATATGTGTTTTCTGAAAACGATTCCAGATTTTTTGCCCAAGTTTGAATTGCCTATTAATTCACCTGCTAAAACCGGTTGCCATGCCATGTAAAAGCTTTTTGCGAACATCACTTTCTGCCATCTCCGCCAGCTCCCCTGCTTTATTTTTAAACCGGTATAGTAGTTCTTGAAACCGATTTCAGCTGCCATCATGATTTTTATGCAGCGTCAGATACCAGTAACCGAATGCGCTGCCGAAACTGCCATTACATGAAAAAAAAGACCAGCAAAAAGAATTCCATCCACGACATAGCGAAGCTGACCCGGCTGTCACCCGCCACTATATCACGCGTACTCAATAACCACCCGCACGTGCACAGCAGTACCAGGAACAAAGTAATGGCCATGGTAGAAGAGGTAGGTTACAAGCGTAATGTTATGGCAGCCGGACTGCGTACCAATAAAACGAATACAGTGGGCCTGATTGTACCGCGCATTTCAATGTTTGTGCATGCTGAAATTATCACCACTATCCAGAACGAACTGCATGCACATGGTTATAACCTGGTAATCTGCCAGAGCAACGATGATGTAGAGATGGAAAAAGAACTTACCCGAACCCTGTATGCGTCCAGGGTAGATGCGGTAATTGCTGCCTGTACTTTATTCACCACCGAATACAGCCATTTTGATATACTTACACAAAACAATGTGCCGGTTATTTTCTACGACCGTGTTCCGGTAAAGCCCTATCCTGCCTGCATTATAAGAGGAGACGATTTCAGGGGTGGTTACCTGGCTACCTCCCACCTGCTTCAACTGGGTTGCAGGCGGATAGCGTATATTTCAGGGCCATTGAACTGCAGTATTTATATAGACAGGTATGCCGGTTTCAGAAAAGCCATGCAGCAATTTAATGCACCCATACTTAACCCGCTGATGTTTTATCATGAACTGAATGCAGTGAATGCCCGGAAATCCATGACAAAACTGTTTGCAAAAAAGCCCTATCCCGATGCCATATTTGCCGCCAACGATGTTACCGCGCTGGAAGCATTGCATGTTGCCCGTGAAATGAATGTGCAGGTGCCCGCGGAGCTGAAGATAGTAGGCTATTCAAACGATCCGCGATCGGCTATTGTAAGTCCTTCCCTTACCACCATTGAACAATTTCCCGCCAATATAGGAAAAGTGATTGTGGCAGAATTGCTTAAAATATTAAAAAACGGCAATGAACCCACACTTACAGAACATGCTGAGATTACTACAGCGGTGGGACTGATAAGAAGAATGTCGACTTAGTTGAATGGATAATCAGTTGATCATTTAATTGGTTGATTGGTTACGTAGATATGCAGGAACAATGGAAAAAAAATAAAGTAAGAAAATCAGATCCGTATTACCGGAGTCATCCGGGCGGGTATCTTAAAATCAGACATCAAACATTTATGAAACACATCTCTTTTTTCATCGCGCTGTCATTACTGGTGCTGGCTGGAATGGCACAGGTGCCCGCCAGGAAAATGCAGGAAATTATTGAAGACGATATGCGCTTCGCTGCAACCCAGTACAAAGTGCTGGCGCAGCAAACCCCGGCCAACCAGATGCCGCGCAGTTACAATGACGAAAAAAAAGAACTGATTTCCAGCAATACCAAATGGTGGTGCAGTGGTTTTTATCCCGGCACCCTATGGCTAATCTATGGCGGTACAAAAGACAGCCTGATAAGAGTGGAGGCTGAAAAAAGACTGGCGCTGCTGGAGCCTGAGAAAAATTTCGCCCCCAACCATGATGTAGGCTTCAAAATGTATTGCAGTTTTGGTACCGCCTATGCCATTACCGGAACGCCCGCTTACAAAGACGTCATCTTCACTGCTGCCAATACACTCACTACCAGGTACCGCCCATCTATTATGTCAATACAGTCCTGGGATTCCAACAAGAATTTCAGGTGTCCCGTAATCATCGACAATATGATGAACCTGGAACTGCTGGAATGGACCACACAGCAGGGTGGGGAAAAAAGATTTGCAGAGATTGCGGTTAACCACGCCAACACTACTATGAAAAACCATTTCAGGCCCGATAACAGTTCTTACCATGTAGTGGACTATGACCTGGCGACAGGTACGGTGACCCGGAAAATTACCCACCAGGGGTTATCAGACGAATCTGCCTGGTCCCGCGGTCAGGCCTGGGGGCTGTATGGCTTTACCGTGATGTACCGTTTTACAAAAGACCCAAAATACCTGGCCCTTGCAAAAAACATTGCTGCATTTATGCTGAACCATCCAAATATGCCGGCAGATAAAATACCTTATTGGGATTACAATGCACCTGACATTCCCACCGCCCGCCGCGATGCTTCTGCCGCTGCGGTGATGGCTTCCGCCCTGCTGGAGCTGGGCCGGTATTCAAAAGGTAAAGAGAAGAAAAACTATATT
>JANPGT010000625.1:0-1943 GCA_031424135.1 Chitinophagaceae bacterium | reverse complement strand
CAGGATTTGATGCCATAATAGGAGGTATCCCGGAAGGAATTGAGGGCGATTTTTTCCATACCGGGCTGGCCTATAACCATACGCAATGGTTTACGCAGGTACTGAAAGCAAATCAATACAGCACTTATTTTTTTTATGGCGTGCGGGATTTTTCGCAATCCTTTTTAAAAAGTTCAAAAAATTACCATCTGGACAATGATTTCGGGTACCGGAAATACCATGCTTCAAACAAGGATTATGACAGCTACTATGGTATTTATGATCACGTTTTTTTTCCTGCTGTGGCCGGTGAAATGGCGCATATCAATACTCCTTTCGCAAGCGTTATATACAATGTAAGTACACACGCACCTTTCAACCTGTTGCCATCAGCAGCAATGGATACTATTCCTGCCTTTGGAAAATCGAACAGCCGGTCGCTGCGCTATTATGACAATGTGATGCGCAATTTCTTTGCTGCTATATCAACGCAACCGTGGTTTTCCAATACTCTTTTTATTTTTGTGGCGGATCATTTGTCAAGGGCAGTGGACAGCAGGGATAAATCGGTTGTTGGCCGATATAAAATACCTATGTTTATATATGCAGCAGGTCAGGGTTATAAAGGCCATTATGCAGGTGTAGCGGAGCAGATTGATATTCCTGTTACATTACTTGAGCTTACAGGTGCAGGCGGGAAGTTTTTTTCCTACGGGTCTTCTGTTTTTGACCCGGGCCATAAGGGCATAGCCTTTAATAAGTCGGGTAACCTGCTGCAGGCAATTGACAATGAATACCTGCTGCAGTATAATTTCATCACCCGGCGGGTGCAGGGTTACTACCAGTACAGGCTGGATACTGCCCTGGCCAGTAACCTGTATGCTTTCAAGAAATCACGCGCAGACAGTTTGTTGCTGCAGCTGCAGGCGTTTTGGCAGGTATACGCAGTTACTTTGAATACCAACAAGATGCATCCGGATAATTTTTTACAAAAGTAAATTTCCAATGATATCTGATAAATTTTCATACTGCGCGCTTTTTCTGGGATTGGCGTTTTTCTCAACGGCTCATGGGCAGCTAAAAAAGGTGAAGCCCGGTATGAAGATAAACGCAACGGTAAAAATAGCGCCGGGAGTTTATTTCATTAACAATACCACTGAAATGGTTGCCGCAGTTATTGAAATAGCCGGTAGCAATATAGTGGTAGATTTTAATAATGCTGTTATGGATGGCAACATATACGGAGCAATGCCTGACAAATTTTTCGGCACTGCTATCCGGATTACTGCAGGAAAAAATATTACCATTAAAAACCTGAGGGCCCGTGGGTATAAACTGGCATTGATGGCAACAGGGATAGAAGGCCTGGTGATTGAACATTGCGATTTCAGTTATAATTACCGGCAGCACCTGAACAGTACCCAGCAGAAAGAAGACTTAAGCGACTGGATGAGCTACCACCACAATGAAAAAGATGAGTGGCTGCGCTATGGTGCGGCGATGTATTTGAGAGGATGCAATAAATCGGATGTGCATGATAATACAGTTACCGGGGGGCAATGTGCACTGATGCTGACCCAATGCGACAGCGGCATCATCTACAATAATAATTTCTCCTTTAACTCCGGCATTGGTGTGGGCATGTACCGCAGCAGCGCAAATAAAATAATATATAACAAACTTGATTTTAATGTGCGCGGACACAGCGAAGGGGTATACAACCGGGGGCAGGATGCCGCGGCCATACTGGTGTTTGAGCAGTGTAATAACAATGTATACGCGTTTAATTCGGCTACCCATTCGGGCGATGGGTTCTTTTTATGGGCGGGACAAACTACGATGGACAATGGAGCAGGTGGGTGCAATGATAACCTGATTTTGAAAAACGACTTTTCTTATGCACCTACCAATGGCATAGAAGTAACCTTCAGCAGGAACAGGATAGTAGCCAATAAGATAGTTGA
>JANPGT010000624.1:0-1540 GCA_031424135.1 Chitinophagaceae bacterium | reverse complement strand
GCTTAAAACCAAAATAGCCTGGTGGCAAATGATTGGAAACTATTCCGGCGGGTGTTATCTTTAGTAAGTCGCCATAGATATTGTCTACATAAAAATTACCTGCGGCGTCTATGGCCAAATTTGTTGGACTGTTTATCTGCGGGTTCGGGCTGCCATTTCCATAAACAGTACTTACCACGCCAGCCGGCGTTATTTTACGGATGGAATAGTTAGCCAATACATAAATATTCCCGGCCGCATCCAGCGCCAGACCACGGGGCCCGCTAAAACGGGCTGCAGTACCAGTACCATCCTGGTAACCAGGGGTGCCATTGCCGGCCAGGGTAGTTACCATGCCACCGGGACTTATTTTTCTTATAGTGTTGTTGGCTTCTTCTGATACATATATATTCCCTGCCGCATCCATGTCAAGGTCTGCAATACCCGAGAATTGTGCGGTAACGCCCGGTCCATCCACATACCCCCCGATACCAGCGGTGCCTGCTATAACAGTTACTGTACCATTGATGTTTCTTCTGCTGATTGTGTTATTAATTGCCATATAAATATTACCAGCAGCATCTACCGGGCCCAGTAATGGAAGTTCAAACTGGTTTCTGGGTGCAATAGTGCTTACTGCTATCGGATCAAAACTCAGCGCAGGTGACTGTCCTGTTGCATGCGCATAAAAAAACATGCTCACAAGTAAAAATCTGATTGGGTTCATACAGTTTAGTTTGAGGGTTAATGGTATATGCGCAACTTCCCGCCGTGCGAAATGAGGGTTTGTTTTTCGTAAATAAAAACGATCTAACAGTAGCTGTTAAGCCTGTTTCTGCAGGAATAAATACGGGTACCGGAAATAATTTTGCTGCTGTTGAGGAAAGCCTTGCAGTAAATAAAAGCCATACCAGAATTAATAACTGCCTGTTGTTTTCACGGATGTGCAACAGGACGCGGTATCTTACGCAGAGAAAGTACAGGTGCCTGAGAAAAGTATACCCATAGTAACACACCTGAAAATGCAGTAAAGTGATTGTTTCATAAAAAAGAGTTTAGGTTCGAAAAGAGGTTATGCTATTATTCAGGAGTTTGAAACCGGGGGCATCGCACAGGAGAGGACACTGCAAATAAACGCCTTTTTTACAAATCTTTACGCTTGCACAAAAAAATTAATACAGATGCATAATACAGTTTTTATGCCCATTGTGCAGTACTGCGTAAATACATTGTCGTATCCGTCAACTAACGCCGTCCGCGCTGTAAACAGATTATCAGCCTTTTGTTCGCTGGAACTGTATAAAAGTTTCGGCAACGGCCAGGTATGTATGCAAAATCCTTATAAAATTTCTAAAGCCTGATTAAAGCGGTTATTCATTTTAAAAGCCGCCCAAGGAGGCAGCTTTTAAAATTGTCAAGTTGTCTGGCAAATCATATTTTTATTCAACTACCAACTTCAATGTCACCGGTTTGTCGCCGCCTGTGACACTCACCAGGTACAGACCTTGCGCAAGACCTGTTGTGTTGATACTGGTAAAGGGTATCAATACTACCAGTATCA
>JANPGT010000623.1:0-1753 GCA_031424135.1 Chitinophagaceae bacterium | reverse complement strand
TTGCGGATAAAAAACTTTCCGGTTGGTTTTATAAAACAGCGCCCAGGTTTGCCAGTAGAAATAATTATTGATGGTAGAAAAAGCCAGGGTTAGATGTTTTTTTCCATAAAAAGGCTGTTCCAGCGCCACAGTAAAGGTTTCACCATTGTAATAGCCGTCGGAAGATCGAAATTTATTTTCACCATTGGCCGCTTTATAGAAAAGGTTATAGGAAATCTGTGCTTTAAAACTAATCAGCAGGTTGCGCCTGGTCTTATACCCCGCCGATATACTGGTATAATTGAGCCATCCGGAGCCCGTGCTGTTAAATCCGCTTACTTTCAAAAATCCAAACCAATAGCCGATATCATTACCTGCACGCAGGTAAAAATTGCTGTTGACAGGAATAGAAACATGCAGACCGGTAGAGAGATGGTTCTGCAAAAACTGGAACATGATCCTGTTATCTGAAATAAGGTAATTGTTGATTCTTCTTAATACCCTGAAATCGCCGCAGGGAATGCGCAGCCGCACTTCTTCAGTAATATCTTCCGGCGTAGTTAAAAGGGTAAAACCCAGCGAGCTCCGCCATTTTTCCTGGTACATGGGATAAGGAAACAGGATGGCTGCATGTTTGGCTTTAAATGCCGAATCCTGCGCGGCGGCAGGGTGGACTAAGATCAACAAAAATAGTAAGCTATACAGCAGTCGGGCAGTTACCTGGGGCATGCGTTGGTTTGTACCCATAAATTTACCAAAAAACCTGCCGCAAAAGCTGTGTAAATTATTACACAGCAGCAGCTGTTTAAAAAGCAACCTCAAACAAGCGAAGCCGGTTGAACAGTGTTTATCAATAGTTAGCAGGGAATTGCTATTTTCAGGCTTCAAAGGCAGCCCATGACCATCAAAGAAAAAGTACAGGAAAAGGAAAAAGCGGTAAAGACATTGCTGGATGAACTCAGGAACCACCTGAACAGCAAACGCATTGAGTTTGACAAAGCGCCGCAGTCATGGGAGTATATCAGCACCCTGGGCATTGCCGAAGGCCGGCTGAAAGAGCTGGTTGCTTATTTGAAAGAGACGGTATAGCTATTACCGTTTACTGAACACGCCCTTTTTTGAAGTTCAACCAAAATGATTTACGGGGAGGCTCAAAGTTTTTTTAAGCAGGCAGCAATTTTCGAAAGTTTGACCAAAAATTTTTACTGGAAGGCCTAAACTTTTGAATACCAGGCGGAAATTTTTGAAAGTTTGACTTAAACTTTTTAATGGAGGGCTAAAAATTATAAATAGTGGGCAGAAAATTTATAATTAAAGACCAAAACTTTTTAACGGAAGGCCAAAAATTATAAATATTAGGCAACAAATTTAAAATTTTCGACCCAAAATTTTGAATAGCTGACCAGGGGTTTCCTCTGTCGTCCCGGGGGGTATAAAGCAGATTGTGTAAATAGTTTTCATACCCTGGTCGCGCTCACCGACCACTGATCGCACAAGATCAAAAACTCCCCGCTGTAAGAAGTCTCCAACTTCATACTTTTCATGTTGTTCGCGAACGCTGTTCAGCCCAGGCACCGGCAATCTGCCCCAACAAAAATCTCCCCAAAAACCTCCTCCATATAACCTACATTTGGTTATAAACCTTATCAAATGTCAAAAAAAATCCTCCGCAACACGGACAGCCTCCGCGTATGCAACAGTATTGCTGTTCAAGCACTCACAAGATTCATCGGCTCAAAAGCCGGCAATTTGCTACCGCCTTACACCCTCCACC
>JANPGT010000622.1:0-2277 GCA_031424135.1 Chitinophagaceae bacterium | reverse complement strand
CCTTTCAGGCAGGTTGGTCTGTACCAGCTGATCAGCTTCCGGGTAGATATATTTTACAATGTCCAGCAGTATATTTTTATGTTCTTCATAGCCCTGCTGATAATACAATCTTCCGATATTGGCAGGCAGCAGCACTGCTTTGCCCGCTCCATGTTTTTTAATCCCCATTGCATAGTAGCCGGTGCGGTCATGTCCGCCAATAATTTCAGGCGGTCCTGGCCTGCCCTTTGCCAGTATGGGCAGCATCACAGTATCTGCCCCGGAAAAATCATATAACCCGAGATTGTATTTCCAGTAGACCATAGACTGTTGCCGGAAGCGGGTAAATATTTTTTTGTTATCCGGAACCAGGTAATTACCGGCTCCATCATTGTCTTTGCTGAAGATCTTAGCACCAAACAATTCATACAATGTTGCTGCATCATCAAACAGGGTATTATTGGTAGCCAGCAGATGTGTGCCTGTATTTATTGCTTGCTTAAGTACGGCCAGTGACGCTTTGTCAAGGTAACTGATATCGGGCATGATGATGAGCCGGTATTTTTTCATTTCCGCTGCCAGGTTACCTATCTGTGCATCTTCAATTACATCAAACGGAATATGGGCTTCTTTCAGCATTAATTGTATTCCCCGGTATTCCTGCATGGGCAGCCCCGCTGGCCAGGACCCCGGTGCAATTAGCGCGATTTTTGCCACGGATGTATAGTTCCCAAAATACACTTCATTGTTCTTGTGAAAGCTGTACACCCTCCTGAAGATTTCAAAATTCCGTTCGTCTTCATAGCCACGCATATCGCCCATCATACTCATATCCAGGCCCGATCCATTGGCAATATTTTCATAAAGACGTATCGCAGTTTCAGCCGGTTCTACCGCGTTAAACCTGCTTTGGAAAGAGATTTGTTGTATGCTGGCGTTGCTGATGATATGATCCGGAAAAGAATGAATGGCATTGTTCACATTGTCTGAGGCGCCATAGGGCCAGTACGGCAGGGGGCTGGCCTGCGATTCGTGCCGGATAATATCTACATACTTATCGGAATAAGTGCAGATGGCGGTATTGGCATTTTTTGCTTTTACCATTTCGTGCAGGCGCCTTGACCAGTCTTCTACCGTGGCTTTTTTGAAGATGAGGTATTTTTGGTAAAGGGTATCCGCTTTATTTTCTTCTACCGGTAAGGCCAGTCCGCCGCTCCAGGCAGCAAAGCTTTTTTTATCATAATCGTTCTGGTCGATGCCATGGTATTTGCCTTCGTAGGGATTGTTTACCTGGTAACCCGGCATATTCAGGAAAATGCCATCGACAGGGTATTTATCCATTACTTCTGCAACAATGGCGAATGCTTTTTCCTGTACATAGGGGGCGTTGATGGTTACCACGTACATATCCCTGTTGATAATCCGTTCGCCTTTGGGTGAGATATAACACCAGTCGGGGTGCGCTTTGAAAATACTTTCCTGTACCCTGCTGAAATCAAACCGCACCATCACCCTGATGTGGTGCTGGTGGCATTTTGCAATTACATCTCCCAGCATAGTGGGTTTCATATATGGGTTGCTGTATTGAAAATCCAGTTGGGTAGGATAAAACGCCATAATGCCGCCTGCGTTGATGAGCAGGGTATTGGCCGAATAGTGAAGCAGATCGGCTATCAGTGAATCGGGGTTAAGGGTAGCAGCCTCATAGTCAGGCAGGTTTGTTTGGATGACGCGGAGGTTGTTTTGTTTCCACCACGGAACCTGCAGTTTTGTTTGCGCTGTTAATACGTGATTCGTAAGCAGCAGCAATACCAGTAAGCATTTATTCATCAGCCATAGGTGTAAGTTTTATCATTCACACAGCCTAAAAATAACCAAAAAGAAATCAGCTGCAATGGCCGGTTCTTCATCCCATCAGCAAATCAATATTCTTATGCACCTCCTGGTTTTCCATGCTGCGCACAGCCGACAGCATCAGCTCTGTGATCATACCCGGGTGAATAATACGGTTGGCCAGAGTAACCACGCCAGTGTCTATGGTGTTGATATGGGTATTGCGCAAACTACCGTCTATAAAGGCCAGCGCAACCGCATTTGCCCAGGCAGTTTTGCGTGCCGTAGCAATACTGAAATTAAGCACCGCATCGCCCCTGTTGTTGGTAATACGCTCCAGCGTGTGCAGAGGGAACCATATTTCTGCCAATGCATCCTGTACCGCCTGGGTAAGCGATGCAATAACATCATTGATCTTGTTAAAATCATGCTGCAGCAGGAATATTTTGTCGCCGGCCATTTTAG
>JANPGT010000621.1:0-3590 GCA_031424135.1 Chitinophagaceae bacterium | reverse complement strand
CCATTATCAGGAACGAAGAACTGATACTTATCTACGCAGAAGCCAATATTCAAAAGAACAATCTCCCCGAAGCAGTAACAGCCATCAACAAAATAAGAGCCGGGCATAACCTGGCCGTCTACAGTGGTACTGTAACACAGGCTGCACTGGTTACAGAAATGCTGAAGCAAAGAAGATTTTCTTTGTTTTATGAAGGCCACCGCTGGATAGACATGCGCAGGTATAGCCTGCTGGCACAGTTGCCCATAGACAGAACGGGCGACGATGCATGGGATAAATTTCCGCTGCCCCTGACGGAGCAATAAAAAATAATACTGCACTGGCTGGCCTTGTGCCAGCCGGTATTTTGGTGAAACAATGACTTAAAAAAAACTGCATGAAGCGACTGATTTTAATTACCGGGCTTTTACTACTACTGGCCACAGAAATCGCCAGGGTATATTTTATTATGCCTTTCCCCGGGAGCCAAAAGAGCAACAGCATCGGCTTTGCCTATTGGCTGGGGCGAAATATCACCTGGATAAGAATTGTATTGTTTGCATTGATTGCCTATCCCCTGCTGCAAACTTTTATGAAGGATAAAATATGGAAGAAAATGTTACTGGCGCTGGTGTTACTGTTTTGGGCCATCGTTTTCTTCTTTTTCAATTTCCGTTTTGAAGCAGATAAAATGTTTTACCAGCCAAGTCATAAAAATTTTGCCGCTGCAGCCAAAACAGGAGCAGCAGATACAGTCCTGGTGATTGGGGTGGCTATTAATGGTGAAGCAAAGGCCTTTCCCATTCAGATTATCGGTTATCACCACCAGGTAGTTGATACCGTTGGCAATACGCCTGCTATGGTTACTTACTGTACTGTCTGCAGAACCGGCCGTGTCTTCAGCCCTGTTGTAAACGGTCAGCCGGAGACGTTCAGGCTGGTAGGTATGGACCATTTCAATGCCATGTTTGAAGATGCCCGCACCAAGAGCTGGTGGCAGCAGGCTACCGGTACGGCGGTTGCCGGGCCATTAAAAGGACAGTCGCTCACAGAAATACCTTCGCAGCAATTAACACTGGCCGCATGGCAGCGCCTGCATCCCAATACACTGGTGCTGCAACCAGATTCATTGTATAAAAAAGACTACGATGAGCTTGCAGGCTATAACAAAGGCACCATTAAAGGTTCGCTCGAAAAAAGAGATTCCGCGTCCTGGCAGTTTAAATCCTGGGTAATTGGTGTTGTTCACCATAAAGACGAAAAGGCGTACGACTGGAACGATCTTATAAAAAGGGAAATTATAGAAGATTCACTACCCGGTCTGCCGCTGATGATTGTGCTGGAAAATGATTCCGCTTCTTTTCATGCCTGGAGCAGGGAAGTAAACGGCCAATCTTTGCGTTTTGAAAAAAACAAATCGCAGGACGCACTCACAGATACCAATACACGGTCTGTATGGAACATGAATGGCGAATGTACCGAAGGTGCGTTGAAAGGAAGCCGTTTAACTTCGGTGCCGGCCTACCAGGAATTCTGGCATTCCTGGCAACAATTTCACCCGGGTACAGGCCACGGTAAATAACTTAAATATTTTAATGTTACTACTGCCTCAGGCATTAAACTGCCTGAGGTGATGATCGGTATGTTTATACACCAGGAAACCGATTTCCTCATTGGTCATTTTGCCAAAGAAAGTATGCACGAAACCGGGATTGGAGAAATATTCGTATTCACGGATGAGCGCTCCCCATGTATCTTTTTGAACTTTTATATCGCCTGCTGTTTCTTTTATTCTAAAACCGGCAATGGTTACCATATTCCGCTTCATGGGCGCTTCGTCTTTCAGCAGGCCTTTGAGGGCTATTTTGCCAAATACACGGCCAATGAATGCCTGTTTGTATACCGGGTGATTCTTCCCCAATATCCATTCGTCAAACATTGAGCAGTGTTTCATCATCTGGTAAATATTCATCCGCCCCCACTGTGCTGCGTTGCTTTCGCCAAGCGTATTAATCCTGCTAATCAATTCCTCCCTGGTGGCGCTGTCAAATATTGTTTTCATAACTATCATTGCTTAAATGGAAAAATGGGATGCTATTCCAGTACCCCGCACAGAAAACCATTATCGTTTACAAGCTGCACAATGGTAGCAGGCGATAAATAGCTGCCTTCTACCCGCAGCACTTTGTCGCAGTCGTGCAGGTCAATATTAATGCTGGTATCCGGGAAATGCTGCAACAATAAGGCAATGATATTATCTGCCTGTGCCGCTTCCCGGATATTCGTTTTGAATACCTCGATCATAGTAGTATAAATATGCTGCTACCGGGCAGATAACATGTTCAGCCGTTTGTGATAGAAAAAATAAGAGGCGCCCAAAACAAGCATAAAAAGCAGCATGGGGAACCAGTTTGACAGCGGCAGGCCAAGGGCAATGAATGAATAGATGGCCGCAATAAGATCAAACATAAGACCGGCATACGCCCATTCTTTTATACGGGGGAAGCCCGGTACCAGCAGCGCTATACCGCCCAGAATTTTGGCCACCCCTATAAATGGAAGAAAATAGGCGGGATACCCCATCTGCTTCACTATCATGTCTACAGAGCTGGCAGATGAAATAACATTGGGAATGGAGCTGACTATTATAAAAGCTGCATACAAACCGGTAAAAACCCAATAGAGAATATTTACTTTTTTCATTTTTGATTTGATTGTTTATCAGTAAAAGATAATTATTTCTCGAGATTGATTTTCATATTCTGCAGGTTGGTCTGCATGTCTCCGCCCACCAGCTTGTCCATAAACAGGTTCATAATATTCATGGGGAATTTACTGGTACCGAAAAATTGGTTAACCACTTTTGTCTGGTTGGGGCCAAGGGCAGTAACAGTTGTAAGCGCCTGGTTGGTGCCTTCAAAAGGTTTTTTGAAACGGATTTCTACCTGCATGCTTTCTCCGTCAGTAATTTTCTTTATTTCCTGTTCGCCCACACCCACATTTTTGTCGTTACTTACCCACGAAGAAGTAAAACCAACCGTTCCGTCAACGCCTGTGTATACCATTTTTATATTGGGATCCTTCATTACCCATACACTGTATTTCTCCTGGTTTTTAATCAGCTTCAGGTAATCAAATACTTCCTGTCTGGACTTGTTAATAGTAACTTCTTTCTGCAGTGAAAAATCTTTTTTCACTAACAGTGCAATCAACAGCAGCAGAACTACCACTGCCGCAATCACCTTTAAGATGGTAATGATAATACTCATAAAAAGGGGGTTATTTATAGATGATGTTATAAAAATAGTGGAAACATTTCGTTTGTACGGGTGCCGGATGCGACAATAGTAGGGTTCATCTGCGACATCTGCTACAAATCCCATTCCTTCCCAGTTCTTTCCATTTATCTAATGAAAGGTTTGCGTCAGTGCCGCTTCAGCAGCAGCCGGCTGCTCTATCTGCACCCTGCCTGCCAATATAATCAGCCATGCAACCAAAGCAGACAAAAGCATGGTGATGGCTGTAGCCATACTGCCCTTGAAATGCAGCAACCCCGCTCCTGAAGATATTAACCCACCAATACCAATTTGTATACAACCCAGCAATGCAGC
>JANPGT010000620.1:0-5284 GCA_031424135.1 Chitinophagaceae bacterium | reverse complement strand
CAGCGGTAATAACAATTTTTTCACCTCTTATTTCTTCGTGTCGCACAACAGCCTGGATAAAGTGGTGTACCCGCGCAGGGGAATAAAAATGCATGCAGAATTTGGTTTCACCGGCAGCCAGGATCCCAATATTGATTTTTTTATTAATGGCGTGCGTGTGCGCAAAGATTCTATTCCTATAGCCGCCAGCCCCTACCCCCGTGTTTCATTTAACTTAGACAGTTATACCCCCATCAGCCGCCGCAGCACCCTTCAGTTGCTGGTACAGGCCGGCGCCAATTTTAATTACAGCAATAATATCATGAATGAATTTTCCATCGGTGGGCTAACATCGCTCTACCGCAACCAGGTAGTCTTTGCCGGTCTGCAGGAAGGTTCCTTGTATACTCCATCTATGGCAGCTTTCCAGGGGGCTTACCGGTATGAGTTGCTCAACAACGTATACCTTGCTGCGCGCGCCAATATACTTTTCAATAATTTTATCAGTAAAAGCAGTTTTTTTCAGAACCCCAATGTGCTGTCCGGCTATGCACTCACCTTTGGCTATAATTTTGCCCTGGGTCCGCTGGAGTTCAGTCTAATGTACAGCGACCAGTCAAAGAATTTAAGCAGCTATGTGAATATTGGGATACCGTTTTAAAAGTTCATAGTGCACAGTTTTTAGTTAATAGTTCCTTATTTCCATAATTCCCGCTTCACCTGTTTAGCACAAAATGCCGGGCTGGGCATGGCTAATAACTGAGAACCAAAAACTAGGAACTCTTCCCATAACTATTCGCCTTAATAAAATCACTCACCAGGTAGCTGATCAGTTTGCCTGTGTTTTCGTCTTTTCTGCCATCGTGTAACTGCGTGGCGCCTTCGCAGATATGGAAGTAGGCGGGCTTGCTGTCTATGCCCGTAAAATTAGCAAACTGCCGGGCATGCAATGTGCTGATGCCGGCCGGCGTGGCGGCGCTGGCCAGGGTGCCTTCAATGCAGTCCAGGTCTATTTCAATGCCGGTAAAATTATCTTCGGTAAAACCGGTGGCATGGCTCACAGCCTGTATGAAATTCCTTTTTTCGTGTATAAAAATATCTTCGTAGGTAATTAAGTCTATAAAGGGGTTATTTACAATATCAATCCATACATTCTGCGGCAGGTAATTTTCGTGTACGCCCACGGCACAGTATTTCAGCAGGTAGCCATCTTCTTCTGCATAACGGAATCCGTTGCCGCTGTGCCTTCCTTCCGAAGGACGGAAATCGGTGTGCGCATCAAGATTTACGGCGTTTATCTGGGCCAGGGGTATAAGGCCGGCTTTGTACAAGCCCTTTGCAGCACCTTTGATCAATGGATACGCATTGTTGTGTCCCCCACCAATCACTATCGGTATTTTGCCGTGTGCTGTAATATGTTTTACCAGGCTTTCCACTTCTTCATCAATGGCATTAACGGCGTGGCGGTAGGCATCAATCCGCTCTTCCTGTCCGTGTGCATGCTGCTCTATGAGGTACTTAATATCGCCAAAATCAAAATGGCCCAGCAGTAAAATGTCCTCGCCGCTTAAAAAATCATTGCTTTGCAGATTCAGAAAAGCGCTGAGAAACGGTACCCAGACAGAGTCTGTACCGCCCAGTCCATAATTGGCTTTCACGCCAATATCTTCCGGTATGCCAAACAAAACATACGGGGCCTTGCTATGCTGCAGGGAATGTTCCAGGTGCTGTTTGTCGTTGATGACCCTGATTCTCTCACCCAGCTTGGTTTCAAACCTGCGGATGCGCGTCAGCGATAGTATGTCTTCTTTGTCGTAGAATTTAAAATGATGGGCAAGTGTGGATGACTGCGGAGTAGCTGTTGCGGAAGCTTGCATATGCCATTGAATTTGTACTAAAAGGTAGGAATTTTTACAATAAACCGGCGTGGATATTTCTGCAGGCAGCATCCCGGCAGGCATGTGGAAAATACGGTATGTACAGGTGGTAGCTGCTGGAATACAATTGTATACGAAAAAGTGGCTTTCTGCCGTTTTAGTTTCCGGGATAAAGCCGTATTATTATCTGCTGATCCATTAATCCTGTTAATGAAAAACCTCTACCCAAAGTATCCTTTTTGGCCGGCCTTATTTGGCTGTATATTGTTTTTACAGCTTACACTGCCTGTTTTTTCACAGGTATTGGGCCCACGCGATAAAGCCGATGCCATTCCTTCTTACGGTGCGGCAGCCAATGGCTTTGCCTGCGGTACAGATATCATGCTTATGCGGCAAAGGCAGGACCCAGCTTTTGTGGCCAGGGAGAAAGCCATGAATAATGCCATCCTGCTGCACACCCTTTCAGCTTCCGGTGCCAGGGCAATGGCTGCAGACTATACCCTGCCGGTTGTTTTTCATATTATCAACTCAAATCCCTCTTCTATAACCGATGCTGCTGTATTGGCAGCGCTGCAGTCAATGAATGAAGCTTTTTCCATCACGGGTGCCTTTACCGGTGGCCGAACCGATACGCGCATTCAGTTCTGCCTGGCCAAAACAGATCCCAATGGTGGCAAGACTACAGGTATTGTAAGAACAAAAACTTTCCTGGGCGATTATGATTATGATATGGAAGCCGGTGATATGACCGCACTTGGCAGATGGGATCCCTCCCGGTATGTGAATATCTGGGTGGTAGAAGATATTAAGTCGGAGTACATGCAGACTTTTGAATGCGGTGTATGGACAAGACTAAAAATGGGCGGTTATGCAAGTGCAGGCGGAGATATTGTGGTGGCGGGTCTTGGTATTGGTGTACTGTGTCATGAAACAGGGCATTACCTCAGTCTTGCCCATACTTTTGCCAACCGGGATTGTGCCAACTTTGATTGTGCCACCAGCGGAGATATGGTGTGTGATACGCCCCCCGAAAGAACCATTACCGGTGGATACCCCTGTGCCAGTCCGCCCAATTCCTGCAGTTCAGATACGCTGTCCGGCTTTGCTACCGATGTAGCAGATCTGCCGGATAATTTCATGGACTACGGCAATGGCGTTGGTTGTATTCTCTCGTTTACAGAAGGCCAGGCGGTAAGAATGCGTAGCTTTATTGCTACCAGTCTTACCGGCATGATAGGCAGTACGGTATGTACAGACCCCTGCCCGGATATTATTACCGCCAGCTTTACCACCAATATTGATTACCCCGTGATTGGTGATGTATTGAACCTTATTAATACGTCTGCCGGAGCTACCAGTTACGAGTGGCTGGTAGATGGTGTAGTGTCAGCCACCAGCACCGATTTTACTTATACCGTTACAGAGAAGAAGAATTATACCATCACACTGCGTGCTTATGGGGCTACGGCTGGATGTTTTAGCAGCAGCCAGTTTATAGCGCAGGTAAGCTGTGGGGTTACCGCCAGGTTCTGGCCTAACAAAAGAGTGATTGCTTCTAAAGATAATATCCAGCTGGACAGTGTGTTCTTCACCAACCGTTCTATTGGTGCCACATCCTACCAATGGTTATTCAGCAATAATAAAGGGATGACCGAACAGGTAGTAGCTACTTCTTCCAATCTTAATTATGTATTTCTTGAACCCGCCATTTATAAAATAAGGCTGATTGCATCCAACGGGGCCTGCAGCGATACGTCTAACTATTTTACGTTGACAGTATATGATTCATCACCGGACGCAGGTATCAGCATCTCCAGCGCTGAATGTTACAGTCAGACCAAGGTGCGCATCAATTTTTGGTTTTATAACAATGGCTACAAAACTGTTCCTAAAAATACACCGGTAACTTTTTACAACAGGAACCCCAATAGTGCCGGTGCACAGGTAATTGGAAGCCAGTACCTGCTGCCCTACGCCATTACCGGTCATTGTTCTTCGTTCCTGGAAACAACTATTGTAGATGTAAGCTATGCAGGCCTCGATACCCTGTATGCAGTTATCAATGACAATGGCAGTACCATTCCGCTGGCGCTGCCCAATACTGGGCTGGTGGAGAATAATTACTTCAATAATGTTACCTGGCGTAGCGGCTTTAGATTTCATATTACAGCAGCGCCGGCAAGTGTTACGCTGAATCCTTACCAGGCAGTTACACTAAAGCCTTTGCCTGCAACGGGTGGAGCTATTGTTTCTGCTGTGTGGTCCGACGCTTCCAACCTCAGTTGCACCAATTGCCTTCCGGCTGTTTTTACTGCGCCTTACAGGAGCGATACGGTTGCTACCAAGAAAGTAATGGCCTATAGTAAATACGGTTGTTACGATTCTGCTTTTTCCATTATTCATATACCTCCAGCCGACGATTATTCCATTGCCATCACCAGCACAGAATGTGCGGCAGGCGGCGACAGCGTTTATGTAACTTTCTCTGTTTGCAATGCCTATCCTGCAAGTAATATACCGGCAAATTTAAAAGTGAGTTTCTATGATGCCAATGCTGTATCAGGTGCCGCTACTATGCTGGGCAATGTTTTTGTAAATCCTGCTGCAAGTGCCGATTCCTGTATCAGCTATACCCAATTAATCAAGCAAAGTGCAACGGGAAATATTTACGCCATTGCAAATGATATGGGAACGGTAATACCAGTGCTGCTACCCGACGGCGGCGGTATACTGGAGAAGAATTACGCCAATAACGTAAACAGTATTGTGTACACACAGGCGCCACTGGCGGTGGTGCCTTCAGATACAACCATCTTCAGAAATGACCCGATTGTGCTGGCGTTCAGCACCCCGATGATTGCACCCACCAATCCCATCTGGCAGCCTGGTGCCGGTTATAATCTCAGTTGCACCAACTGTGCTGCGCCAACGATTATTGCCCACGGCAGTGCAGTAATAAACATGCAGGTGACCAGCCGCTACGGTTGTAAAGTAATGGCTACCGGTAAAGTGAATGTTTTTCCGCCAGATATGACGGTTGAAATACTGGGAACAAAATGTTTTACCAACGATAGCACAATGGTCAGTTTCAGGATATGCATGAATAACCGGTACAGCAAAGTGTTTGAACACATACCCGTATCGTTTTATGATGGCAGCAGCAGCGGAACCCAATTGTACCCGGTGTTTTATACGCCCGGAATGGTGCCGGATTCCTGCCATGTGTTTACCCATATCATTGCAATGCCGGCTTCTGCGAAACTGGTGGCAGCAGTGAATGATAAAGGAACAAATGCCGGTCATTCAAGAGTGTACAATGAAACGGATTACAGCAATAACGGGCATATGCAAGCCTTTATTCCTTTCAGCGTTTCATTCAATCCGGCGGTGATTGAAATGTTGCGGCCGGGTACCACTACCCTGCTGCC
>JANPGT010000619.1:0-15026 GCA_031424135.1 Chitinophagaceae bacterium | reverse complement strand
GCCAAATTTTTCCAGCTCCTGCTGGTAAAAGCCCAGCTCCATGGTATATTTTGTTCCCAGTAAAGCCATCTTTTTAAAGTCTTTTTGCCGGATAACCCTGCCGGTAGCAGTGGCAATATGAATAACGGGGATGGAAACAGCCTGCTGCACTTCGGCGGCAATGCGGTGCATGGTATTGGCGCCAATTAAAATGCAATCAGCCCCGGCAGTTTCCAGTTGCCCCGCAATAGCGCATATCATTTTACTGATGCCCTGCCAGTCGTCTGCAAACGTAAGCGTTTTGATTTCATCAAAATCTACCGAGTGTACAATGAGTTTGGCAGAATGCACACCACCCAGGCGCTCATTTACCATTTCATTCAATATACGGTAGTATTCTGCAGTAGATAACCAGGTAATACCTCCTACAATGCCAATTGTTTTCATGTTGATGTTGCTAAGTATATAAAAAGCCTTAATGGCAAATTACGGCAATTGAAACAAATAATATTTACCGGCCGGTTCAACAGCCTGTACTGAGGCATACAACAAACAGCTTTGTTTTTTGTAATACCGCTAACACTATGGTACAAGCATACAATTTTACCGGCTCCTGGCAACTGTTTCCTGAAAAAGGCAGTTATGAATGGGGCAACCGGCCCAAATCGGGCATCTATAAAATCAGCAGCACAGACAATAAGCAGGAGCTGTCCATCAGCATCAACTGGCTTACGCTGGAAAATCAGGCTTTTGAATCCAGCTACCGTATTACAGCGGATGGCCAGCAGCATGCATTTGCTATTCCTGAACTGGCAGATACCTGCAGCGCTGCTTTTGCCAACGGTATCAGCTTTGAGATTTTCTTCTACAAAAATGGAGTGCAGTGCCTGCATATTCTGAATGAGCTGATGCCGAACGGTTATTTGCGGAAAACCCAGAAGGGATTAACGCCGGAGGAAATTGAGTATTCTACTATTGAATACTACCACAAGCAGATGAGCGTACTGCCCTATGCGGCTGCAGCATCAGGCGCGGTGATTAAGCCTACAGAGGAAGGCGTTATCCGGCACAAATCGCTTACAGCGATGGAAGAGCAAACCAACCTGCAGCTGGATCAAATCCGCAAACAGATAGAATTACTGGCATTGCAGGCGCAGGAAATACAGATGCGGAAAGAGCTTTCTATGATTATTTACCATGCAAAACTCTCTTTTCAGCCAGTGATTGGCCAGGTATATTATTTGTATGAAAAGAAAGACAATACCCACCTGGTATCAATGATAAGTCCGCAGGAATGGGGTGGTGGCGCAGGTCCTTATCAAAAATTCCTGGCCAAAGTAAAGCTGCTGGCAGATCATACCTGGCTGGAAGTAATATAGTACTTAAACGGGGCAATCCGGAATTAACGGGCGGATGTAAAATGCCAATGAACTAACTTTATGGGCTCAATTTTTTATTATGATAGATCTGCGTTCCGATACAGTGACCCGCCCAGGCGCCGCCATGCTGGATTGTATGATGCATGCCAAAGTAGGCGATGATGTATTTGAAGAAGACCCTTCGGTAAACCGCCTGGAAGCTGTTGCCGCAGAAATGTTTGGCAGGGAAGCTGCTATCTATTGTCCCACCGGTACCATGAGCAACCAGATTGCCATTAAATGCCATACACAGCCGGGCGATGAAGTAATCTGCGAAAAAAGCAGCCACGTATATTTGTACGAAGGCGGCGGCATTTCTTTTAATGCGGGTGCGCAGGTGAAATTAATTGATGGCGACAGGGGCAGGGTCAAGGCTGCGCAGGTAAAAGACGCCATTAATCCGGATGATGTACACAAGCCACGCACTTCGCTGGTAGCGCTGGAGAATACGGCCAACCGCGGTGGTGGCAGCTGTTATAAGATGGCTGATATACTTCCCATCAAATCTGTCTGCACAGACGCCGGCATAGCACTTCACCTGGATGGCGCGAGGCTCTTTAATGCCATCGTGGCCAACCATGAGACACCGGAACAATACGGCCAGCTGTTTGATACCATTTCAATTTGCCTCAATAAAGGATTGGGCTGCCCCATCGGCAGTATTTTGATCGGCAATAAAAAATTCATCCGCCAGGCGCGTCGGATCCGCAAAGTTTTTGGTGGTGGCATGCGGCAGGCTGGTTTTATGGCAGCTTCCGGCCTGTACGCACTTCAGCACAATGTAAAGCGGCTGGAGCTGGACCATATCCATGCAAGGCAGATAGCGCTGTCGCTGCAGCAAAAAGCTTTTGTGGGACAACTGTTACCGGTAGAAACCAATATCATCATCTTTGAAGTGTTGGTACCTTACACGGCCCAGACCCTGGTGGCAAAATTCAAAGAATACGGTATCAAATGCATCGCCATTGCTCCTACCCAGGTAAGAATGGTCACCCACCTGGATATTAACGAGCAAATGGTGAAAGAAGTGATTAATTGTATAGACCTTCTTTAGGATTGCTGATGTTGGAATTTTTAGATTGGGTGATTTATTTGAGTGCCACACCCGAAGAAACCTCAATCCCGCACCTGATGCGGAACCCACATCCCGCAATATCAAATTTATCGCTCCAGTTTTACACGCCGCAGTTCCAGCAGGTTCAATCCATTGGCATGGAAATTTTTTACCCGTGGATTCACCAGCCTGAATACTTCATCATACCATAGCGGTACTACCGGCGCGTCTTCTATTACCAGCCGGTCCATCTGCCGGTACAGATCCTGTTTCAGGGTGTCATTGATTTCAGTCAGGGCTTTTTCATACAATGCATCAAACTGCGGATTAGCGTAGCGGGTGTAGTTGGGTGGGGCAGGGTTGTGGCTGTAAAATACACTCAGATAATTTTCTGCATCGGGGTAGTCTGCAATCCAGCTGCCGCGGAAAAACAGGGCCTGCGATTTGGCAGTTTGTTCC
The DNA here is from genome assembly GCA_031424135.1 of Chitinophagaceae bacterium. Classification (GTDB taxonomy): domain Bacteria; phylum Bacteroidota; class Bacteroidia; order Chitinophagales; family Chitinophagaceae; genus JACMLD01. The sequence goes on along the minus strand of JANPGT010000619.1, from coordinate 12,116 downwards.
AGCAACAAACTTTTTTGCACCACTTCTACCTGTATTTTGATGCCTGCCGCTTCCAGCTCCCTGGCAATAAAACTGGCAAAGTCTGCATAGATAGGAATGGTGAGTAATTTAATCACCGGAAATGTTTTGAAGTCGCCCAGGCCAGCTTCTTTTACCAGTTGCCGGGCTTTCACTGGTTCGTAGTGGTATCCTTTTACCAGCGTGGTATCAAAGCAGGGGAAACCGGCGGGAATAAAGCCGCTCTCTGCCGGTATGCCAATGGAATTGCGAAGGTAGAGCATCATCTTGCGCCGGTCAAACCCGTAATTAATGGCCTGCCTTATTTTTTGTAAACGAAGCGGGGAATGCCGCACCAGTTCATTGCTGGTATCTACTACTATGCCCAGGTATTCTATATTGAGGTAGGGGTGTTTGGCAAGTACAATTTTACCCGCCCATACCGGTTTCAGTTCGCCCTTCTTGCTGATCACTTCGTCTTTAAATGAAGGGTCTATATCATTGATGAAATCTACCTGCCCCTGCTGGAACAGCAAAAACTCTGTGGCCCTGCTGTCATAAAAAGATATCTTCACCCCATCGAGGTAAGGAAGGGCTCCGCCCAGGCTGTCTTTTTCAAAATAGCGTTCATTCTTTACCATCACCATGGCCTGTCCTTCTTCCCACGCAATCATTTTAAAAGGACCGGTGCCGCAGGGGTGGCTGCGGAAATCCTTTCCGTATTTCTCTACCACTTCTTCAGGTACAACAGAACAATACTGCATGCTCAATAAACCCAATACCGGGTTAAAGGGGCGGAGCAACAGCAACCGGAAAGTGGAATCGTTCAACACGGTAAAACCTGCACTGGTATCAACGCGGTTATTAAAAATCCAGCCGCCGCTGCTGGCGGTATTTTTGTCGATGATTCTTTTAAAACTGTAGAGCACGTCATGGGCGGTCAGTTTTCTTCCCTTGCCGCCGGGAAAAGCTTCGTTGTCGTGAAAAAAAACATCGGTACGCAAATGAAAAATATATTCCCGCCGATCGGCTGATACGTCCCAGCTTTTGGCAAGTGAGGGTACCATATTGAGGTTATCGTCTGTTTCTACCAGTGTATTGTACAACTGGTGCACCGCCCACATAATGGACTGGTTTTTGGCAAATGCCGGGTCAAGACTGGCAATGCCGGTCACCTCGTTGTAATGAAAGATTTTTTTTTGGGAGCTGTCGCGGTGGCTGCATCCTGTCATCAACAGGCACGCGCCCAACACTACCCCCAACCGGGAAAGTATTTTTAACTGCATATTTCAAAAACTACGGCTAAATTTAGCAATCTAAAATCAAAACATGGTGAATATCTGCACACGGCTTTTATTGATGACAGTTACTGCAGCAGTTATATGCTTTACTTCCGGTGCACAGGTATTGCACAAACAGGAAGCATTTACGCACCAGGATACCTTAAGGGGCAGTCTGAATGCAGAAAGAACATGGTGGGATGTGCAGCGCTATGATATAACGGTGAAGCCTGATTACAGCAGCAAAACAATACAGGGCAGTGTTACTATTTCTTTTAAAGTAGTAGCAGTTACCGGCACAATGCAGATTGACTTGCAGGAACCATTGCGGATAACTGCCATCAACTATCAATCAACTTCCCTGGGTTTTCAACGGGAGGGAAATGTATACCACGTAGCCTTCCCTGCTAAACCGGCCAGGGGATCTGTTGAGCAGATAACGGTTTCTTATAGTGGCAAACCCCGCGAAGCCACCCGTCCTCCCTGGGACGGTGGCTGGATATGGAAAAAAGACGCCAATGGCAATCCCTGGATGAGTGTAGCCTGCCAGGGCCTGGGTGCCAGTGTTTGGTATCCCTGCAAAGACCACCAGAGTGATGAACCGGACAGCGGTGCCAGTCTAACTATGATTGTGCCCGATACACTGGTAGCAGTGGGCAATGGCCGGTTAAAAGAAAAGATAGACAATCATGATGGCACAGCTTCCTGGGTTTGGCAGGTAGTAAATCCCATCAACAACTATAATATTATCCCTTACATTGGAAAGTATGTAAATTTTGCAGAGGTCTTTGAAGGTGAAAAAGGGAGATTGGACTGCAGCTATTGGGTGCTTGATTATAACCTGGAAAAAGCAAAACAACAGTTTGCACAGGCGCAGCTGATGCTGAAATGCTTTGAATACTGGTTTGGACCCTATCCATTTTATGAAGATGGGTACAAACTGGTGGAATCGCCTCACCTGGGCATGGAGCACCAGAGTGCCGTAGCTTATGGCAATAAGTTTCAGAATGGCTACCTGGGCAGGGATCTTAGCGGCAGTGGCTGGGGGCTGAAATGGGATTTTATAATTGTGCACGAAAGCGGTCACGAATGGTTTGCGAATAATATCACCAGTAAAGATCTGGCAGATATGTGGCTGCACGAAAGTTTTACCAATTATTCTGAAACACTTTTTACTGATTGCCAGTTTGGTACAGAAGCCGGCAATGACTATGTGATTGGCACCCGCAAAAATATTGCAAACGATGTACCGATCATTGCCCCCTATGGTGTAAACCGCGAAGGCAGTGGCGATATGTATTACAAAGGTGGCAATATGCTGCACATGATCCGCCAGGTGATCAACAATGATTCCAGTTTCAGGCGTATATTAAGAGGACTGAACCAAACCTTTTATCACCAGACGGTTACCACGCAAGAGGTAGAATCTTATATCACCAAACAATCCGGTATTGATTTTTCAAAAGTTTTTCACCAGTACCTGCGTACCACCCAGTTACCGGTACTTGAATACAAGTTGACCAATCATTCTCTCAGCTACCGTTGGACGAATTGCGTACCCGGCTTTAACATGCGGATAAAAGTAATGGCGGGCAAAGAAATTTGGCTGAAACCTGGTACCAGTTGGCAAACGCTCCATTTTGCGGACTGGTTTTCTGCAAAAGACTTTGCAATAGACAGGAATTTTTATGTAAAATCAAAACCTGCGTTATAATCAACTGTACATGGGCTGCGATTGAAGATTATGACCATATTGTTTTTTATCATCAACTTATTAGAATCACTTGTCTGCAAAAACCACCTGGATATTGATTGTGTTACTGTGCGCCGCTGTATTTTCCTGGTCATTTTACCGGGATATGCAACTGGAAAAACATTATACCGGGGATTTGCGCAACAGGGTAGTGGGCGCCAGGATGCAGAAAGACGGGTTATCGCCGTATTTTTACAAATGGAAAACCGGTGACGGGTTTCGCTACTACGACCCCAATAATTTTGATTCTTTACGGGTATCCAATATTACAGCCTCGCCCTTTTTTCATCGTTTACTGAGCCCGGTTGCAGACTTACCCCAGCATTGGATATCGATAACGTGGCTGCTGGCCACTTATGCCATGTTTATCATATTACTGCTGATCAGTATTGCCCTGGCAACTACTTCGCAGCAGCAATGGTTGCTTTTACTGATGGCCTGCCTATTTTTACTGACGGAAGCCTGGAAAATGCACATTGGTAACGGCCAGAATTATATTGTTATTTCATTACTGGCAATGGCCTTTTATTATTGTATAAGCAAAAAGAATCGCTGGGTAATGGCTTTTGCAGCGGGTTGCTGTGCAGTAATGCTGGTCCTTGTAAAACCTACAACAGCGTTGTTCTTTTTACCCTTTGTTTTTTTATGGAAACAATACAGCAGGTCATACATTGCTGTACTACTATTGCCGGTAGTACTTTGTACGGTATGGATATTGACCAGCAAGACGGAATCTTATCTATGGCAGCAATACAGTGAAAATATTGCGCAACAGGTAAAAGCGCACCAGGGCGCATCTCCGGACCTGCAGGTAAATGATCCAGATCCTGTATTTCCTTCCTGGGAAGGTATTAGCCGCGCGACGATTGCTGCAGAAAGCATCCGCCATCCTGTCCATGTCTACTCTGAAAATGGAAATGTATTTGTACTGGTCATGTTGGTCTTTCACAAAAAACTGAACACGGTATCGCTGCTGGCGGTTTCTTCTGTGCTCATACTGCTGCTGGTAACTGCTTTTTACCGTCAAAACCTTGCTAATGGCTACCTGCTGCCCGCTACGGCAATACTTGGGTACTGTCTTTTTATGCTCTCTGATCTGTTTTCTCCTGTGTACAGGCATCAGTATTATGCTGTTCAATGGATGCTGCCGGTAATGCTGGCAGCCGCATTTTACCAACGCCGGCGTGCGGGCATATATATCGCTGTTGTTGCGGGTCTTGTATTAAACGCGCTGAATATCTCTTTCCTGCCAATGGAGCATACAGTGGGTGAGTATATTATGCTGATAGCTTTTATTGTTTTATCATTGCGCTGGGCAAAACCTTCCACTGAATGAAGCGAACCGCAGTTATTATTGGCGCAGGACCGGCAGGCTTAACTGCAGCATATGAGTTGCTTACAAAAACCGATATTATTCCTGTAATAATAGAGGCAGATAGCCAGGTGGGCGGCCTTTCCAAAACCATCAACTACAAAGGAAATAAGATTGATATTGGCGGGCACCGCTTTTTTTCCAAATCAGAAAGGGTGATTAACTGGTGGCTGCATTTTCTACCGCTGGATGCGGCTGCCCGTCAGCACCATATTGATATACAGTACCAGCACAACCATGCCGCATTTGATATTGGTGACGAATTGCTGGGCCAGGGCGATAATATTATGATGGTAAGGCCGCGCAAATCTAGAATTTATTACCAGCGAAAATTTTTTGATTATCCCCTGCAGCTGAACGGAAAAACCATTGCCAACCTGGGCCTGCTGAAAATGATGCGCATCGGCAGCGCTTATATGTATGCTAAACTGTTTCCTTTAAAGCCGGAAGAAAACCTTGCGCAGTTCTTTACCAACCGCTTTGGCAATGAATTGTATGAAACTTTTTTTAAAGACTATACAGAGAAAGTATGGGGTGTTCCGTGCGAGCAGATTCCTTCCAGCTGGGGCCAGCAACGGGTAAAGGATTTAAATATTTCCAAAGTGTTGTGGCATGCAATCACCTCATTTTTCAGCAGCAATAAAAGCCTGCAGCAGAAAGGTACCAGTACCAGCCTGATTGAACAATTTCTTTACCCAAAATTTGGCCCGGGACAAATGTGGGAAACGGTGGCGGCAGAAGTGCAAAGATTGGGGGGCACTATATTGCTGAACACCAATGTTACAGCATTGCACGGCAACGGTGTACATACCCTCAAAAAACTGGAGGCGCAGAACACCGTATCAGGCGCAGTACACTCATGGAATGCCGACTATGTTTTTTCTTCCATGCCGGTAAAAGAATTGTTTGAAAAATTACAGGGCATACCTGTTCCGGAAAACGTGCAGGCCATTGCCCATAAACTGGAATACCGCGACTTCCTGATTGTAGGGATATTGGCAGATGAACTCACTGTAAAGGAAAATGATACCGGGGGCCTGGTAAAAGACAACTGGATTTATATACAGGATAACAAAGTGAAAGCGGGCCGGATACAGGTTTTTAATAACTGGAGCCCGTTTATGGTGCAGGACCCTCAAAAAGTATGGCTGGGTGTAGAATATTTTTGCAATGAAACGGATGCATTCTGGCAACAGGATGATGCTGTGATTGCAGCCACTGCCATTAAGGAAATGGAATCCATCGGCATTCTGCAGCCTGCCAAGGTAAAAGACAGCATGGTGGCCAGGGTGAAAAAAGCCTATCCTTCTTACTACGGCAGCTATAGCAATTTTGCCACTGTACAGCAATTTGCAGATACCATAGAAAATCTTTTTCTGGTGGGCCGTAACGGCATGCACAGGTATAACAACAGTGATCACAGCATGCTGACTGCCATGACGGCCGTTGAGAATATCATCAACGGAAGAAATGATAAAAAAAATATCTGGGATATCAACACAGAAGAAACTTACCACGAAGAAAGGCAGGCTGAATAATCAATCAGTTGCCGGAAGCAGTAGCCGTAGCATTCTGGCGGGCTCTTCCGCCACCCCTGAATGCTTTTGCATAATAACCTTCCGACATATCGCTGATGGTAACACCGTAGTTAACGGATGCATGTACAAATTTTCCATTGCCCAGGTAGATGCCCACATGTGAAATACCTTTGCGGGTGGTATGGAAAAACACCAGGTCGCCTTCTTCCAACTCATCTTTCTGCAGGTGTTCGCAAACGGTGAATTGATCTTTTGCCATCCGCGGCAGACCAACGCCAAAAACGGCGGTCATCAGTCCACTGGTAAAAGCAGAGCAGTCGATACCTTCTTTGCCACTGCCTCCAAAACGGTAGGGCGTACCATACCATTCATCTATAAAGGAAAAGAGTTTTACATTGTTAAGCGCCTCCACAGGCACATCCATTAAAATGGCATATTTGAACTGCATGGGCATAAATATACCGGCAGCATTGCCCTCCATGCTGAACGTATTACTGACTGTATTGTTAACAGTATTATAAGCAGTTACGTTTGCACCAGCAGCAGCGCCGGGCTGGGTGCTGATATTTTCAATGAAAGTAGGCTGACTATCGCGTTGGGGGGTGCTGTTATCAGTTTTTCCACCAATAACAGGCTTAAGCGCCGTACAGGAACTCATTCCCAGAAATAGTATAATGATTGAAATCCAACGCATTAGGTATAATTTTAGTGAGGATATTGGCCAATGAAGGTAACTATATTACAGATACGCAGGCACTGTGGAAATATTGTGCCAACTCTTTAAAATGGGAGTAAATTATTGTTTGTTAATTGCACGAGTAAGCTGGAAGGTAGAAGGCTTAGGGTATATGGCCTTTAGCAAGGCATTCAGTCTAATATTAATAAAATTAATTTTAGAACTTCTGAATATCAATACCTTACGCCCTAAATCCTGTACCGTACATCTAGCAGCCATTAATCTTTAAAACAGTGGGTACCCAACATATGTCTCAATTTTCTCATTTACACGTTCATACCCAGTTTTCACTACTGGATGGTGCTGCTTCCATACAAAACCTTTACAAAAAAGCCATTGAAGACAATATGCCTGCCCTGGCCATTACAGACCATGGCAATATGTTTGGCGTATTTGAATTTGTAAAAGAAGCCTACAACCACAAAGGTGCTGATGGTAAGCCGAAAATAAAACCCGTGGTGGGTTGCGAATTCTATATAACGGAAAACCGCCACCGCAAACAATTTGCCAAAGACGACAAAGATCCGCGTCATCACCAGGTATTGCTGGCAAAAAATGATGTTGGCTATCGCAACCTGGTAAAGCTTACCTCCCTGGGTTATATAGAGGGTATGTATTCCAAATACCCCCGTATAGACAAAGAACTGATCCACCGGCACCACGAAGGCCTGATTGCCACCACCTGCTGCCTGGGCGCCCTGGTGCCGCAGATGATATTAAAGAAAGGTGAAGAAGAAGGGGAGAACGAATTCAAATGGTGGCTTAATATTTTCCAGGAAGATTATTATGTAGAGCTGCAGCGTCATGGCATACCCGACCAGGAAAAGGTTAATAAGGTATTGCTGAAGTTTGCAAAGAAGTACAATGTGAAGGTTATTGCGTCCAACGATTCTCATTACGTTGATCAGAGCGACTTTAATGCACATGATATCCTCCTTTGTATTAATACCGGTGAGAAGCAGGCGACACCTGCCATGCGGGAGTTTTCAGATGATGATGTATTCTCTAAAAACAAACGTTTTGCATTTCCCAACGACCAGTTTTATTTCAAGAAGACGGCCGAAATGAAAAAGGTATTTGAGGATCTGCCGGAAGCGATTGACAATACCAATGAAATTGTAGGTAAGATAGATCTGCTGGATCTGAAACGCGATATCCTGCTGCCCAATTTTGTGGTGCCTGCAGGTTTTGTAACGCAGGACGATTACCTGGAACACCTGACCTGGATGGGTGCCAAAGAAAGGTATACTGAGATGACGCCGGAAATTGAAGAGCGCATCAAATTTGAATTGTTTACCGTACGCACCATGGGGTTTGCAGGTTACTTTCTTATTGTAAGCGACTTTATTAAAGCCGGCCGCGACATGGGCGTTTTCATAGGTCCCGGCAGGGGCTCTGCGGCAGGCAGTGTGGTAGCTTTTTGTATCGGTATCACCAATATAGATCCTATCAAATACAATTTGCTGTTTGAAAGGTTTTTGAACCCGGATCGTAAATCAATGCCGGATATTGATACGGATTTTGATGATGAAGGAAGACAGAAAGTAATCAATTATGTAGTTGACAAATATGGCAAGAACCAGGTAGCGCAGATCATCACCTACGGTACCATGGCTGCCAAAAGCAGTATTGCCGATGTAGCCAGGGTAATGGATTTGCCATTGGCCGAAAGCCGTGCCATCACCAAGCTGGTGCCGGAGAAACCCGGTGTTACGCTGAAGCGCCTGCTGCATGCGCCCATGACTATCAAGGAAGCGAAGAATGGCGCCAAATCGCTGGAAGAAAAAGAGCAGCTGCAGGGCGATGATTGGGAAAATGTAAAAAAACTCCGCGAAATATATGCCGGTAACGACATGCTGGCGGGCATTCTGCACGAAGCGGAAGTACTGGAAGGGTCTGTACGCAGTACAGGCATCCATGCGGCGGGTATTATCATTGCGCCGCAGGATCTCACGGACCTTATACCAGTGGCTACCTCAAAAGAATCAGACCTCTGGCTTACCCAGATTGAGGGAAGCATCATTGAAGAAGCCGGGGTTATTAAAATGGACTTCCTGGGGTTGAAGACCCTTACCATCCTGAAAAATGCCCTGGCCTTAATTAAACTGAACCACGGGATAGCTATTGATATTGATACCATACCGCTGGATGACCAGAAAACTTTTGAACTGTACCAGCGGGGCGAAACCAATGCTACCTTCCAGTTTGAAAGTGCCGGTATGCAGAAATACCTGCGCGACCTTAAACCGGATAAATTCAATGACCTGATTGCTATGAACGCCCTTTACCGGCCAGGTCCTATTGCCTACATCCCCAACTTTATTGATCGCAAGCACGGGCGGGAACTCATCTCTTATGACTTGCCGGTGATGGAAGACGATCTTAAAGACACTTATGGTATTACAGTGTACCAGGAGCAGGTGATGTTGCTTTCGCAGAAAATTGCCGGCTTCAGTAAGGGCGATGCGGACGTACTGCGAAAGGCAATGGGTAAAAAACAGAAAAGCGTACTGGACAAAATGAAGAAACAGTTTGTAGACGGGGCTACTGCCAAAGGGCATCCTGCCGACAAGCTGGAAAAAATATGGACTGACTGGGAGGCATTTGCGCAATATGCATTTAATAAATCTCATTCTACCTGTTATGCCTATGTAGCTTACCAGACCGCCTATTTAAAAGCGCATTACCCTTCAGAATATATGGCGGCGGTATTGAACAACGCCGGCAGCATTGAAAAGACCACCTTCTTTATGGAAGAATGCAAGCGTATGGGACTGAAAGTACTGGGACCCGATATCAACGAATCATTAAAAGGCTTTGCGGTAAACAGCAAGGGCGAGATCAGGTTTGGGCTGGGCGGACTAAAAGGCGTAGGTGAGGCGGCGGTGGAAAGTATCATTGAAGAACGCAACAAGAAAGGACCTTCCACCAATATATTTGATTTTATCAAGCGCATTAACCAGCGTGCGGTTAACAAAAAGACGCTGGAAAGTTTGGCATATGCAGGTAGTTTTGACTGCTTCCCCGAAATGCACCGCGCCCAGTATTTCTTTACTCCACAGGGTGATGTATCTACCGGGCTGGAGAAAATCATCCGCTATGGAAACGTATTTCATGCGCAGTCGCTGGGCAATGCCAATACATTGTTTGGCGATTTGCCTGCCGTAATGGATGTGCCCATGCCTAAAATACCGGTGTGCGAGCCGTGGTCGCTCACCGAATTGCTGGATCACGAAAAAGAAGTAACGGGTATGTTTATGAGTGGTCATCCGCTGGACAATTTCAAATTTGAAATGAGCCATTACGGCATTACCAACCTGGCCGATTTTAATGAGATAAAGCAGACAGTAACACCGCAAACCAATCCCAGTAAGCCGCTGCGCCTGGCAGGGCTGATTATTGATGCCCAGCACAGGGTGAGCCGGCAGGGTAAGAACTTTGGCTCCATTACATTGGAAGACTACAGCGGCAAAGCAGAGTTTATGCTCTGGAGCGAGGATTATAACCGTTTCCGCAATTATATGGAAAAGGGTACCAACCTGTTTGTAACCGGGGGGTTCAAACAGCGCTATAACAAGGCGGAGTTTGAATTTAAGATAGACAAGATTATGCTGCTGGAAAGCATCAAGCAACAGCTTACCAAACAGGTGATTATAGACCTGGAAGCAAGGCACCTGAACCAAAAAATGGTGAATTTCTTTGAACACAATATCAAAAGTTTCCCTGGCAGAACCGGCTTGAAATTTACCATTAAAGAGCCTAAATCCCACCTTAAAGTGGGTATGTTTTCCATGGAGGGCGGTTTTGAAATGAACGACGATATGGCCGGGTTCCTGTCAGAGAACCCTGAATTTGAGGTACATGTGGTGACTGTGTAGTTTATAGTTATTAGTTTTACCCACCCGTAGCAAAGACTCTTGACATCTGTTAAAATGCATTTGCGGGGTTGCATTTGAAAAATGTAGAAGGTAATTTCGCCTGAAGAACTAAGAACTGAAAACCAGAAACTAAGAACTGTTAGGGTTTCTTTAACGCTTTGTAGACGTTTTAGCAGTGTGCAGGCTGAATGACGTAGAAAAATGACAACTTATACACAACTTTATGCCAGCAAAGCATGTTATTTGGGTTGGAGTTAATTTTGCAGTTCTTATTCCGCAAACAATTTAAAATAATCTATAAATCTAAATCAAGTTATTATGGCAGCAGAATTCACCGATTCAAATTTTAAAACAGAGGTACTTGACTCTTCAAAATTAACGGTAATTGACTTCTGGGCTGAATGGTGCGGTCCCTGCCGTGCAATAGGTCCCGTTATTGAAGAGCTGAGCAAAGAATATTCAGGCAAGGTAAATGTGGGCAAAGTAAATGTGGATCACAACCCGCAACTGAGCACCAACTACGGTATCACTTCTATACCCGCTATCCTTTTTGTGAAAAATGGCAATGTGGTAGATAAACTGGTAGGCGCACAACCCAAAGCCAACTTTGTAAAGAAAATTGAACAGCACATTTAATTGCGCTGATTATGATAAACCAACCCCTGGAGATTTCCGGGGGTTTTTGTTTTTAAAATCACCCGTATAATACAGCGGCGCAGAATTAAAGCGAAAATCGATTTATCTTGTATTGCAGAAACACCATCCGTTTTCATGTATGATAGAAGATAATGCCATACTGGGCAAACGCATTTCATTGCTTATCTGGAATACAGAAAAGGAAAACGATGTCCGCGTTTTTGCGGGCGAAATAATAAGACCTTCAGCTGAATATTATTTCGTTAACCACGGGGAAGGGTGGAAGGTCACGCTCACCAGTGAGATGCTGGGCCGTTTAAAAGAAGTTCCTGAAAACCTGAAGACCGTTATGTTGAATGCAGATTTTGCGTTTTCAGTTTCTATGGGAAGCCTTCCTGAGGAAGGAAATGAAGGTTTTGATAAGACCGGTATCAAATGGGAGTAGTATATATTTTTAATATTTGCAGATGACAGAAGAAATAAACCAGGCATTTCCGAAAGCGTATTCCAGGATTGAAGCGTTGACCCAATCCTCCGGATTTACCATGGCTTCTGATCCGCTCACCTGTTCTTTACTGCGCACGCTGGCGGCGTCTAAACCTGCAGGTAAATTCCTGGAACTGGGTACAGGTACTGGTCTGTCAACTGCCTGGATACTGGATGGTATGGACAAGGATTCCACCCTTGTGTCCATAGACAATGATACGCAGTTCCTCGAAATAGCAAGGAAGGAGCTGGGGCAGGATATCCGCCTTCAACTGGTGCTGACAGACGGTGCCCAATGGGTAGAGGAGAATGCCAGCCAGCAATACGATTATATTTTTGCTGATACCTGGCATGGTAAATACCTGCTGTTAGAGGAAGTGTTGGCCATGTTAAAAAAGGGCGGCCTCTATATCATTGATGATATGCTGCCTCAGCCCAAC
>JANPGT010000618.1:0-8180 GCA_031424135.1 Chitinophagaceae bacterium | reverse complement strand
TACCGCCGATGCCAATGAACTGAAGCAGCATCCCTATATCCGCTGGAACCTGGCCAACCTTATTGTACAATACCGGCAGCAACATGGAGCATTTAAATCAGTAGATGATTTACTGCAGCTGGCGACAGTTACACCGGAATTGCTGGGGAAGATAAGGCCGTATTTGGTGGCTCAATAGCCGTCCAAATGGCAGCGCAGCTGATAGCGATGAGGATAGCCGAATATTGGTTGGGATAAAAATAGTTGTGCAAACGATGCCTGTAAAATGGACCGATAACAATACATTATTCAAAACAGAAAACACCCCACTATCAGACAAAAGACCACAATTGCTAGAACAAAAATTCTGATGAAAGGTGAATATTTATTAAAAGTCAGGTTATTCTTAATAATAAAATCATGAGGGTGTTTCGGATTGTATAAAATATCAACTGTTTCGCCTTTTTCACCTATATACCCGATCCCCAACCCATGGCCTTGAATAATTACTCCTTCATGAGTTATAAATTCATAGAGAGAGATTAAAAATCCATCGCCGTTCTTTTCATGGTGAATTATAGCGGCTTTGGCTTCCATTCCATTAGAATGAATGTAGCGAAGGGTTCTGCTTACCCACAAGGCATAAAATAAGATCCACAAACCCAGAAGTATCAACCCCAGTCCTGTTGATGGCATTGAAATCAACCCAATGAGTAGAAATGAAATAATAAAAAATACAGTTCCTTTTTTTAGGTCCATGAATACAACTTTTTCATTACATGAATAGTGCCGGGGAATGCGGTTTTTAGGCATCCTCAACGCCTGTATTTCAATGCTGCGGGCGTTATTTCCAATATAAAATTAAATTCTCAAAAAAACGGCAACTATATACCAGTTGGGACAAGAAAGATGAAAAAAAATCAACTCACCTTTTCAGAGTTTTTTGCATGCGATTTGTTAATTATATATAGTAACCCTACGGCAACCACTAATAATGCCATCGAAAGAAAGAAAAATAGTTCAGCTTCATTACCGTCTCGTTTTGAGTCGATTACAGCTTGCTCCCCATGCCCTCCAATTGAAGTTCCAATAGAGTAAAATGCCATCATAGCGCATCTCCCAAAAGAAATGACCGATCCGACGATTGCAACACGATATAATATTTTATAAGCTCGAATATTTTTCATTCACTTCTTCTTCGGATTATCCTTCTTAGGCTGCACCTTGCTGCCAGCGGGAATAGGTATTACACTGGCTTTAATAACGTCTGCAAACGTGCCGTTTATTGCCAGTTTGGTAGCATGGTTTCAGTGCTGCGGGTGTAATGGCAAGATAGAATTAAAATTCCCAAAAAAGCGACCTAACGCTTGTTAGTGTCGTAAAAAAATATTTACTTGCATCATTGCTTTTTCGGCCTCTAACGTTTGCTTGCTTTTCCTCATCCTTAATTTGCGATTGCCTGCCCCTTTTTTATGGAATTCCAAACTTCAGAAATCACACAACATATTGCGCAGACTACCAGGGATTTTGCCCTGCAGTACATCAAACCTCATGTAATGGACTGGGATGAAAGCCAGGTTTTCCCTGTAGCAGTTTTCAAAGAACTGGGTAAACTGGGGGTGATGGGTGTATTGGTGCCGGAAGCCTATGGTGGGGCTGGACTGGGTTATTTTGAATACGTTACCGTGATACAGGAAATTTCCAAAGTGTGCGGTTCTGTAGGCCTTAGCCTGGCAGCACACAATTCTTTATGCACCGGCCATATCATGACATTTGGCAGCGAAGAGCAAAAGAAAAAATACCTGCCAAAACTGGCATCAGCGGAATTTATTGGGGCATGGGGCCTCACCGAACCCAATACCGGCAGTGATGCAGGTAATATGAAATGCGTAGCCGTAAAAGATGGCGGCGATTGGGTGCTCAACGGCACCAAAAGCTGGATTACCCATGGCATCTCCGGCGATGTAGCTGTGCTGATTTGTCGTACCGGCGAACCCCGCACCCGCGACAACGCCACCGCATTTATCATAGAAAGAGGCACCCCTGGTTTTAGTGGCGGAAAAAAGGAAAACAAGCTGGGCATGCGGGCCAGCGAAACCGCCGAAATGATATTCGATAATTGCCGCATACCGGATAGCTGCCGAATGGGCGGGGTAGGCGAGGGCTTTAAACAGGCTATGAAGGTGCTGGATGGCGGACGTATCTCCATTGCCGCACTTAGCCTCGGCATTGCCAAAGGTGCTTATGAAGCAGCCCTGCAGTATTCAAAAGAAAGGCACCAGTTTGATCAGCCCATTTCCAATTTCCAGGGCATTGCGTTTAAACTGGCAGATATGGCCACGGAAATTATGGCGGCAGAATTGCTGACCATGCAGGCCGCAGATATGAAGAATAAGAAAATGCCGATGACTAAAGAGGCAGCCATGGCCAAATACTATGCCAGCGAAACAGCGGTAAAAACAGCCAACGATGCAGTACAGATTTTTGGCGGCTATGGCTATACCAAGGATTTTCCGGTAGAAAAATTCTACCGCGATGCCAAACTCTGTACCATTGGAGAAGGCACCTCAGAAATTCAAAAGATTGTAATTGCGCGTGAAGCGCTGAAAGGATAGTATAACGACGATTGCCTGCCTTTTGCAAAGCCCGGTTCAGCAATGACCGGGCTTTTTTATTAGGATTATACATACTAAAAATCCCGAAGGGATTAATTCCAGCAGTAAGCTGCATTATCGTTGGATATTTACCGTCATTCCTGCGGATGCAGGAATCTGGACCCCGGAGAACAACCTGTGCAATGGAAGGTAGTAGTTATGCAGAAAAATCATCCCAAAAAATCATCTTCCTGTTTGGGCGCATACTTATCAAATACCTTTTCAATCGCACCTGCGAATATGGGGAATTTGTCTTTGGCAAAATTCTTTACAATCTCAATAGACTTTAGTGCCTGTTTTTCTGTAAGGCCTTCCGCCATCAATTTATTTATCAGTTCCTGCATAGCAAATGTTTTAAAGGATGTTTTATGGAAGATTGAAGGTAAAGCAATAAAAAACGCCCCGGTACAACCGGGGCGTTAAAAAATATTGTCTGTAAAATTTAAGCAACTTTTAAAAGGCTCATCTTGCTGGTGTCAAATTTCTTCTGTGCATATTCCAGTGTAAGATGAAATGATTTTTCCTTGCTGCTGGGCAATTCAAACATAGCATCGGTTAAAATGCTTTCGCAGATGCTGCGCAGGCCACGTGCACCCAATTTAAATTCCATGGCTTTGGTAACCATAAAATCCATCACATCCAGGTCAATCTCCAGCTTAATGCCTTCTATGTCAAACAGTTTCTTGTATTGTTTTATCAGGGAGTTTTTTGGCTCTGTAAGAATAGATCGCAGGGTGCCCGCATCCAGTGGGTTCAGGTAAGTTACCACCGGCAAACGGCCCAGCAATTCGGGAATTAAGCCGAAATGTTTAAGGTCGGGGGCGTTTACATACTGCAACAGGTTTTTCTTCATATTTTCCTGTTGCTCTTTGTTTACATTAAAGCCAATGGCATTGGTGTTCACACGGCGGGCAATCAGTTTATCGATGCCGTCGAAAGCGCCGCCACATATAAAGAGAATATTCTGGGTATTGATTTTTATGAGCTTTTGCTCCGGGTGTTTGCGTCCGCCTTGTGGAGGCACCAGTACGTCCGTCCCTTCCAGCAGTTTCAGCATACCCTGCTGCACACCCTCGCCGCTTACATCGCGGGTAATGGAGGGGTTATCGCCTTTGCGGGCAATTTTGTCTATTTCGTCGATATATACAATACCGCGTTCTGCAGCCGCTACATCATAATTGCAGACCTGCAGCAGCCGGGTAAGAATGCTTTCCACATCTTCGCCTACATAGCCGGCTTCTGTAAATACGGTAGCATCTACAATGGCAAATGGAACGTTCAGTAATTTGGCAATGGTTTTTGCCAGCAGGGTTTTACCGGTACCGGTTTCACCCACCATGATGATATTGCTTTTTTCAATCTCTACATCATTATCGGTCACTTTCTGCTGCAGTCGCTTGTAGTGATTGTATACTGCTACAGCCAGCACCTTCTTGGCATCGTCCTGGCCAATTACGTATTCGTCTAAAAAACGTTTTACTTCTATTGGTTTCTTTACGTTCAGCTTAAATTGGGAAGAGCCCGGCGTGGTCTCGCTGCGAATCATCAGTTCCTGTTCAATAATCTCCTGCGCATGTTCTACGCAGTTTTCGCATATATGTCCTTCCTGGCCGGCGATCAGAATTTTTACTTCATCGCGGCTGCGTCCACAGAAAGAACAATGCAATGTATTTTTTGCCATAATTGTCTTGTAAGGTATAGAAATAAGGCCTGTCCCTCACGGCTGGAGGGAACTGCAAAGGTCACAAACTTTTTTAGTTAATCCAACACCGGGCCATTAAAATAAAAACCGCTTATTTAGCGGTTTTTAAGGCGTTTTCGGCGCTATTTTATGGCCATTGGTCTTATAACTTGGTGATGAGCGCATCTACGATGCCGTAATCGATGGATTCCCTGGCATCCATCCAATAGTCGCGGTCAAAGTCTTTCATAATCTGTTCAAACTTTTTACCGCAGTTTTCGGCCAGTATACGTGCAGAAATTTCCTTGGTTTTCTTGGTTTGCCTGGCTTGTATTTCCAGGTCGGCGCTTACTGCCTGGTAGTGCCCGCCAATGCTGGGCTGGTGTATCATCACTTCGGCATGCGGATAGATAAAACGTCTGCCTTTAACACCGCCGCTAAGCAGTATAGAGCCCATAGAAGCGGCCAGTCCCATATTAATGGTGCTTACCGGACTTTTCAGCATTTTCATAGTATCGTAGATAACCATGCCGCTGGTGACAATGCCACCGGGGCTGTTAATAAAGAATTTGATTTCTTCACCGGGTTTGTCTGCATCCAGCAACAGCAATTTGGTAGTTACATCTTTGGCAGTTTTATCATCTACACCACCCCACAGGTATACGCTGCGGGTTTCGAAGAAATATTTCTCCATTTTTTTTGCCAGCATCATAGTATCCGGCTGTGGCTTTTCTTCTTTTGGCTCTTCTTCGGGTTCATCGTCCATTCTAAATGGCTTCATTAAAGGTCTTGAATGTAAATACATATAAAAAGGTTGTATTGTAATTTGATTAAGTTTGATTTGGCCGGTTTTTACCGGAACGGTTAATTATTCCGGTTTTTTATCTTTCCTTGGATTGGTTAACAGCACTTCGTCAACCAGGCCGTACTCTTTTGCTTCAATAGCAGTAAGCCAGTAGTCGCGCTCGCTGTCTTTTTCAATTTGCTTATTGGTTTTACCGGTATGAAACGCGGTAATATCGTACAGCTCTTTTTTCAGTTTTTTGATTTCGTTTACGGTGATTTCAATATCACTGGCCTGTCCGCCAATGGCACCGCTGGGCTGGTGCATCATGATGCGGCTGTGTTTAAGGGCAGTGCGTTTGCCCTTGGTGCCGGCACACATTAATACCTGGCCCATAGAAGCCGCCATGCCAATACAAATGGTAGACACATCGGGTGTAACATACTGCATGGTATCATACACGCCCAGGCCGGAATACACGCTGCCGCCGGGGCAGTTAATATACATCTGTATGTCGCGGTTGCGGTCTGTACTGTCAATGAACAATAACTTTGCAGTTACAATATTAGCTACTTCATCATTGATAGGGTAGCCCATGAATATGATACGGTCCATCATCAAACGGCTGTAAACGTCCATTACGGCAACGTTCATGGGCCGTTCTTCAATAATGTTGGGCGTAAGATTGGTTACCTCGTATCTCTGGTAGTCGTTCAGTGTATTGCTGGAGATACCGCGGTGTTTCACAGCATATTTTTCAAATTCTTTTCCTAAATCTATCATGGTTATTTCTATTATTGGTGAGGCAATTTAAGTCATTGTTTGTACCAAATACCATGCAAACCAAAAAATCAGACAATTTGACGGGGGGAGCGTTGAGCTGCTGGACACGATCTGTTAGCTTTTTTTCCCTGTACTAAAAAAGCGTCAACAGCTGATTTATTAGCCGTTGACGCTTTTTGGTTATTTTTTCGCTCAAAGCTTAAGGCTCAAAGCCCTCAGCTCGTAGCTTCTTAATGATGGTGATGATGTTCTTCCTGCATTTTGGTAAAATCTTCTGCGGCGATGTCTTTTATGGTAGGGTTTACCTGCGTTTCTGCCCAGCTGAACACTTTGTCGGTCTGGATGCGGTGATAGCTATCTTCCACAAACTTCTTGTCCTTCATCATACGGTCTATATAATCGTTTACCCATGGAGCATCGAGGTCCATGGTATTACCGCCCATATAGCTGAACAGTTGGGCCTTGGCAAACTCGCGCAGGTCTTCCTGTTTTACTTCAATATTATTATTCTTTACCAGCTGGTCTACAATCAGTGTCCATTTCAGTGAGTTGATAAAAGAAGGATATTCTGATTCAACCTGCTCGGCGCTTTTTGGTTTTTCGCCGCCATTCTGCATCCAGCGTTTCAGGAATGATTCAGGGAATTCAATGTTGGTGTGGTCCAGCAACTGGTGATAAATCTGGTCGCTCAGCTGGTTGCGGCTTTGCTGATCCCAGTATTTTTCAATCTCTTCTTTTACGGCATTCCTGAAGTCTGCTTCGGTAGCAATTTCTTTATTGGGGTAGACTGTCTTGAACAAGTCTTCGTTGAGTTCAGCCTTCTCAATCAGTCCAACTTTTGTAACCAGCACTTTAAAATACCTGTCTGCATCATTGGCTTCCAGTCCCAGGTCTTTCAGGATAAAATCTTTTTCTTTTTCGTCGAATGCTTTGGATGGCTGAATCACAAAAGAATCGTCTTTTGTTTTGCCCATCAGGCTGCTGCGGAAGTCTTCGCTGAAATATTTTACCAGTAAAGAATTGTCTTTGCTGATACCGCCTTCAACGGGGTTGCCATCTGCATCGCTTTCAGTGAAAGTAACGTTCAGCACGTTTTCTTCGCTGGTAACGGTTTCAGGGTCTGTCATTTTACCATTGCGGGTCTGCAGGCGGCTGATTTCGTCGTTGATGCTTTCTTCCGTAGGGGTTACTTTATAACGGGTCAGTTTGGCGGTGCCCAGGTTGGGGAGACTGAATTCGGGTTTCAGGCCCACTTCAAAAGCAAAAGCATATTCAGTGGGGCTGCTCATGTTCAGCAGGCTGGCGTCATTTTCGGGTAAAGGAAGGGGCTGGGCAAAAATTTCCAGCTTTTCATTTACCATATAGTCAGACAGACCTTTTTCAACACTTTTCAGTACTTCATCTGCAAATATGGAAGAACCATACATTTTTTTTACCATCCCGGCAGGCACCATGCCTTTGCGGAAGCCGGGAATATTGGCCTGTTTGCTGTAAGATTTGATTGCTTTTTCAAAAGAAGGCAGGTAATCATCCTTCGCCACGGTAACAACGATTTTATCGTTTAATAAACCGATGTTTTCTTTGGTAATTGTTGCCATTTGTAACCCCCCTGTCCCCCTGAAGGGGAGACTTAGTTACAGTTTCCCTGCCAGAAGGCAATTTTGTTGATTAATTAAAAATAGTATGTTCAAGAACGCAGTCCTTTTTACAAAAACGGATGAATATCATCAGTCTTAAACCCTCCCCTTCAGGGGCGGGGGTGTGCGGATAATAGGGGTCGAACCTACATGCCTTGCGGCGCCAGATCCTAAGTCTGGTGCGTCTGCCAATTTCGCCATATCCGCATTAAATGTTACCCAAAACTGGTTTTTGGGATGGCAAAAGTAGGCTTTTTGCACTATAAAACCCATGCTTTTTTCGTAAATTTGATATTCATGGATACAGTTGCAGCAACGCCGAAATACAACCTTAACGAAGAGCAGGAAAAGAAGCTCATTTTACGTGAATACCGCGCCTTACTAAGAAGTCTCAAGCCAAAACTGAAACCCGGCGACAAGGAGCTTATCCGCCATTCCTTTGAAATGGCTGCTGACGCACATAAAACCATGCGCAGGAAGAGCGGGGAGCCCTATATACTGCACCCACTCGCCGTAGCCCAGATATGCGTAGAGGAAATCGGCCTGGGCGTTCGCTCTACCATTTGCGCCCTTTTACACGACACCGTGGAGGATACCGATATTACCCAGGAAGATGTGCAGCGCGAATTTGGCACTGAGATAGCCAGGATAGTAGACGGTTT
>JANPGT010000617.1:0-3331 GCA_031424135.1 Chitinophagaceae bacterium | reverse complement strand
TGCGGTTGTATTTGTACAGGTATCGCTTCCTGCATTTAATACACTCACCGGAAACGCAATAACTATTCCCTATAGCAGTGCTATTTTTCAGTTGCTGATGCTTTGCAGCGTTGTTACCACCGCTTTACTGGCTGGCAGCAGACCTGCTTTTTATGTCTCATCATTTGAACCGGTAAAAGTGTTAAAAGGCCGCATGGTAACAGGCAAAAGCGCCGGTTTGCCCAGAAAGATCCTGGTGGTGCTGCAGTTCTCATGTTCTGTAGCGCTTATCATCAGCACCATCATTATTTACCAACAGGTGGAATATGCAAAAAACCGGCCTTCCGGCTACGATTTAAACAGGTTGGTGGCCACCGATATGAATGCCGACCTCAAAAAAAATTATACGGCGCTCAAAAACGAACTGCTGCAAAAAGGAATTGCCGCAAATGTAACAACGGCCTCCAGTCCTGCTACAGATATTTACTGGCACTCCGATGTAGACCGCTGGCCCGGAAAAAATTCCGGAGAAACCATTGAAATGGGTACCATAGTGGTAGGTGAAGATTATTTCAAAACCCTGGGTATGGCGATTGTGCAGGGAACCGACTTTAAAAACGTATCGGATAGTACCAGTGTTATCTTCAATGAAGCGGCCATAAAAAAGATGCGCATTAAAAACCCTGTTGGCCAGCTGATAACCTGGCAGGGAAAGCAATATGCTATAGCGGGGGTTGTAAAAGACGCACTAATGCTGTCACCCTTTTCACCTGCAGACCCCAGCATGTTTCTATGCAACGCCGAGCCCAGTGGCAATATGATGTACAGGTTATCGCCGCAGATGAAAACCCAGGAAGCTGTTTTGCAACTCACCGCCCTCTTCAATCACTACAATCCGGCTTACCCTTATAGCTACCAGTTTGCCGATGACGACTACGCCGCTAAATTTAAACAGGAAGTGCTGATTGGAAAACTGGCCGGCATATTTGCAGCCCTGGCTATATTTATTTCCTGTCTTGGATTGTTTGGACTGGCGGCATATATAGCGGAACAAAGGACCAAAGAGATCGGTATCCGCAAGGTGCTGGGTGCAACCGTATCGCAGGTTTGGCTGCTGCTGTCAAAAGATTTTATTGTATTGGTGCTGATCAGCTGCGTAATTGCCACGCCAACAGCGCTGTATTTTTTGCAAGGCTGGTTACAGAAATATGATTACCGAATCAGCATCGGGCCGGGGGTATTTTTGCTGTCCGCCACAATGGCCCTGCTGATAACTATTATTACCATCAGTTTCCAGGCTATAAAGGCTGCTATTGTTAACCCGGTGAGGAGTTTGCGGACGGAATGAACACGTGAGTGGCGAGTGGTGAGACGTGAGTAGAGTTACCCGGTATACTCTATGATTGCAGTGGCTGGGGCGGGATTTCAGTAAAAAAATATCAGAATAAATAAATGCTGCCGGCATTGAAGAAATCAGGCATCGAAAAATCAGACATCAGAAATTCCCGCTTATGCTAAAAAACTATTTCTCCATCGCCTTCCGCAACTTCCGGCGGAACAGTACATTTTCGCTGATCAATATTTTTGGACTGTCGATAGGCATCAGCGCAGCGTTGGTTATTTACCTGATAGTACAGTATGATTTTAGCTTCGACAAATTTCACAAAGACGAAAACCGTATTTTCCGCGTAGTCTCCAATTTCGAATTCTCCGGCGAAGTATTCCGTAGTTCCGGCGTTACTGCACCCATGGGCAATGCGCTGCGCAAAGAACTCAGCGGCACAGCACTGGTAGTTCCTTTTTATATGGCAGACGACGATGCTAAACTAACGGTACCGGCTGCAGGCAACAAAGAAAATACCATATACAAAAAACAAAAGAATATTGTTTTCCTGGACGGCAGCTATTTCAAAATGATTGATTACAAATGGTTGGCGGGAAGTGCCGCTGCTTCCCTGCAGCAGCCCTACCAGTGCGTTATCACTGAAAGCAAAGCCAAACAGTTTTTCCCGGGCATCGCACTGGCGGCAGTACCGGGTAAAGAAATTTACCTGAATGATACCGTGCGCCTTTCTGTAAGTGGTATAGTAGAGGATATTCAACAGAACACCGACTTTAATTTCAACCTTTTTATAGCCAGGGCCACCCTTGAAAACACCCGCCTTAAACCAGACGACTGGGAACAATGGAACAATACCAATTCAGTGTCGCAGCTGATGTTAAAACTTTCACCGGGCACCACTGTTGCCGCAGTTGAAAAGGGCATCAATGGCATTTATAACAAGTACCATAAAAAAGAGCAGGACGACAATAGTAAGACGGCCTATGCCCTGCAGCCGCTGCAAGACATTCATTTTAACACCGACTACAGCAATTTTAACCAACGCCAGGCACACAAGCCTACGCTGTATGGATTGTTGGCAGTAGCCGCTTTTCTGCTGTTGCTGGGTTGCATTAATTTCATCAACCTTACTACGGCACAGGCATCCCAAAGGGCCAAAGAAATTGGCATCCGCAAAACACTGGGCAGCACTATACAGCAACTGATCTTCCAGTTTTTAAGTGAAACATTTTTACTCACTGCGATTGCCACCATTATTTCAATAGCCATTACGCCACTGCTGTTGAAAATTTTTGCAGACTTTATCCCCGAGGGGCTGCATTTTAACCTAAGTGGCCAACCGGACATTTTACTATTTTTAGTAACCCTGGTGGTTATTGTCACTGTGTTATCGGGTTTTTATCCTGCCATTGTATTATCTGGCTTTAACCCGGTACTGGTATTAAAAAACCAGGTGGCTGCTAACTCCAGCCATTCAAGAAACGCTTTTTTGCGCAAGACATTAACTGTTTCTCAATTTGTAATTGCCCAGGTATTTATTATTGCTACTATTTTGGTGAGCAGGCAGATTAGCTATTCCCTGAACAAGGACTTGGGATTTAAAAAGGAAGCCATTGTATACTTTTCCGTCAACTTCAGGGACAATGTGCCGGGCCGTAAACTGCTGCTGCAGGAAAAACTGAAAGGGGTGCCTGAGATTGCCGGGATTAGTCTTTCTAACAGTCCGCCGTCTTCCAACAATACCTGGAGCAGCAGCATGAAATACAAAGACGGGAAAAAAGAAACGGAGACCGATGTCCAGATGAAGATGATTGATACCGGTTTTCTTTCGCTGTATAAAATGAAACTGCTGGCCGGCGGCAATATGCTGTACAGTGATACGGGCAACGCCCTGATCATTAATGAGACCTATGCAAAAATACTGGGCTTCAGTAACCCCCGGCAGGCAATTGGCAAGTACATAGAATGGAGCAATAAGCAAATGCCCATTTCCGGTGTAGCCGCCAATTT
>JANPGT010000616.1:0-12297 GCA_031424135.1 Chitinophagaceae bacterium | reverse complement strand
GAAGATGAATGATTTACCTGATTCTATCAAGCACCTGGTAAAAGGCGGTGGTTCATTAACGGCATTGCCCATTATTGAAACACAGGCGGGTGACGTATCTGCTTATATTCCTACCAACGTTATCTCTATTACAGACGGCCAGATATTCCTGGAAGGTAACCTGTTCAACGCGGGTATACGTCCGGCTATTAACGTAGGTATCTCTGTTAGCCGTGTGGGTGGTAATGCGCAGATTAAATCAATGAAGAAAGTAGCCGGTACCCTGAAACTTGACCAGGCCCTGTACCGCGAGTTGGAAGCTTTCTCTAAATTTGGAGGAGACCTGGATGCTGCTACCAAAAATGTAATTGATAAAGGCGCCCGTAACGTGGAGATACTGAAACAGTTGCAGTATTCTCCCATGTCAGTAGAAAAACAGGTGGCCATTATCTACCTGGGTACACAGGGTTTGCTGCAGGAAGTAGCTGTTAAAAATGTAAAAGCATTTGAAGAGCATTTCCTGGTAGAAATGGAAAACAAACTACCCGATGTACTGGCTGATTTTAAAAAAGGAAACCTGAGCGATGATAACCTGAAACGAATGGTTGACCTGGCTAAAAATGTAGCACCAGCTTATAAGTAAGTAATAATACTCGTTGTTATAAAAGCGGATCTCAAAAAGATCCGCTTTTATTTTTTTATTAAACCCTGTTTTTGTGCCGGTTATCGAAAGAACGACAGCATCTGCCGAAAAAAATGCTCAATTTTTTTCTGAAATACTTGCATCTTCGGAAAATACGGTTAATCTTTGTGTTACCGGGTTACTCACCGGAACAAACGCACCCAATCTTCCTTCTGAATCAGCCGTACCCCCAATCTCCTCTCAGCAAGTAACTGTTTTCAATTTATTATAGTACTCCAATTCTCCTGGAAAAGTCGTCCTGATTTTCTTCCAATTACCTGTGGCCGTACATCTTTACCCCTTAAAACTCATTTTATGAAACTTTTGTACCCACACCCCCAATTTACCTCATTCATCAGTTCTTTCGTAAAAATCATTTTCGCAGTTCTTTTTCTTATTGCTGCCGGTTACTCTGTCGCAAATGCGCAGATGTCTCAGGAGCTGGTATTTAAGAACGCAGTATTAAAGTCAGGCACAGCCGGACAGGATGGCGCTGTATACCGCTTTCCTTCTGTAATGAGCGGAGTAGATGCGCTGATAAAAATCAACGGACGTTCCTCTTCAATGGTATCACTGGTAGCCATTGATTTAAGCAATACAGGTTTCGATAAAGCTTTTCAACCCCAGGTTACTTACGGAAGCAATACTTCACCCAGCGGTAATAAAGACTGGTGGATGGAGTTCCAGGTAGATTTTGTGAAAAGCAATACCACAACCCCGCAGCCAATGGATACATTTAATGTTACCAGCCTGGATATTGATGGTAACAATGATAAAATAAGCGAATACCAGTCTTTCTACGGACAAAAATCATTTACACTGGAAGCTTTGTCTGCGCTGTTGTCTTCTGCCATACAGGAAAAGGTAAATGACACATGGGTGAATGTGGGAAGACGTTTTGACGGACCTGTGTTAAACTTCACAGACGTGGATACACTTGCTACAGCGGCTATGGTTACCAATATGTATTCCAATACCAATTCTTTGAGGGTACGTACAGGTGCAAAAAGTACAGGTGTAAGCAATGCTGCAGACAGAATGTACTCTATGTGGTTTAAAACATTCACCTACAACGCTGCCATTACCAAAATGCTGCCTGTAACGCTGATTAACTGGAGCGCTGCTTTTGCAAACAACAGTGTCACTTTAAAATGGGCCACCAGCACAGAAAAAAATGCCAGTCATTTTGTTGTAGAAAGAAGCTTTGATGGTATTGAGTATACAGACGCAGCCATGCTGTTTGCAGCAGGCAACAGCAACCTGGTGACTAATTATTCTTTCAACGATAAATTGCCTGCGGGCAACAGCGGCACCATCTACTACCGTCTTAAAATAGCAGATATGGATGGTAACTATAAATCTTCTGACGTAAGAATAGTGCGCACCGGAAAATCTGCTGAAACCGTTAAAGTAATCGCTTATCCCAACCCGGTAGTAAATGAAGTAAGGGTGACCGTTCCGCAGCAATGGCAGGGTAAGCAAGTAAGCTACCAGCTGACAAATACCAACGGACAAATAATAAAATCATATACTGTACAATACGCCAGTCAGACAGAAGTAATTAACATGACGCAGTCACCCGCCGGCATGTATGTTTTGAGAGTTATCAACGGAAATGAAACAGCAGTTCAGTCTGTAATTAAATCAAACAAGTAAGATTTTAGTTTTAAAGGGTACGATCAACAAACGCCCTGTTTTTCTAAACGGGGCTCATTTTAACCAATTGCTGCAGCGTCAGCATCCAGATATTCGGAACGATTTATTTTAAAGGGTACGATCAACAACGCCGGGCATTTCTATGCCTGGCTTTTTTGTTTTATACCTGTACCGGACAGGCCCGCTGGCGTGCATATATGTAAAGGGGCGAAGGCCTGGCGTCCGCTAAAAACCGCCCAAAGTATCCAGTAACCGCTCATAAAAGCAATTTAGTTTATATTGTAAACTAGTTTATTTTTATTGAAAATTAACCTTGTGCTACGTTTATTACTCCTTACAAACCTTATTCTTATATCACTGGCAAGCCTTGCCCAGCAATCCATTTCGGGTAAAATAAAAGACAACAGGGGGCGTCCGGTTGCTGGCGCCAGTGTGGCCATAAAAGATAGTTATGATGGCGGCACCTCTGATTCCACGGGCCGCTTTCGTTTTAAAACTACAGAGAAAGGGGGCCAGCTGCTGACCGTAAGTTCAATAGGGTTCAAGCCATTTGAACAGCCGCTAACTATAAATGACAGTGCCATAGTACTTAACATTATACTGAAAGAGGAACCCAGTGAGCTGAAAGCAGTAACCATTACTGCCGGTTCTTTTGCTGCAGGAGATTCAAAACGGGGCGCGGTACTCAGTTCACTCGATATTGCCACCACTGCAGGATCTAATGCAGACATTACCGCTGCACTGAAAACCCTGCCCGGTGCACAGCAGGTGGGTGAACAAGAAGGCCTGTTTGTACGTGGTGGCGCCGGTTATGAGACCAAACAATATATAGACGGTACCCTGGTAAACAATCCCTATTATTCCAGCGTGCCCGACATAGCGCAACGTGGCCGTTTCTCACCCTTTCTTTTTAAAGGCACTGTGTTTAGTACGGGTGGCTATTCTGCCCTTTATGGCCAGGCACTTTCCTCCGTTTTACTCCTGGAATCTATCGACCTGCCTGAGAAATCGGAAGTGGATGCCTCCATCTCCCCGCTTTTTGTGGGCATCGCCACACAGCAGCTGGCAGACAATAAGAAATCATCCTGGGGTATCAATTATGGGTATACCAATGTGGGGCTTTATTTTAAAGCGGTAAAGCAGGCGCCGGATTATTTTAAAATACCGCAGTTTCATTCAGGCGATGCCAATTTCAGGTTCAAAACCAAAAGCGGCGGTATGGTGAAATATTATACCACTTTTGGTTTCAGCCAGCTGGGCTTGCGCCGGCCAGACATCGATAGCAGTGCGTTAAAAGACGCATTCAGTCTTAAAAATAGTAACTGGTACAATAATCTTAGCTGGAGAGAATACCTGGGCAAAAACTGGAAAATGAACCTGGGCGCAGGCTACAGTACCAATAAAGATGATATTGTGCAGCAGTTGCAGGATGCCAATCACCAGCAACAATTGTTGGCCAATGGGCCTTATTGGTTGCGGGGTAAAAATTTTGTACTGGGCAGCCGGCAGGACCTGGCGCAGGCAAGGGCTGTCTTTGATAAAAAACTGGGCGCTATCAGTGCTGTCCGTTTTGGCGGCGAATACCAGTACGCGTATAACAGCACAAAATACAATGACACGCTGCGGAAACTCACAGACAATTATACCGCAGCCTTTGTAGAATCGGATATTTACCTCACCAACGCATTGGCAGCCAAACTGGGGCTGCGGGCAGAAAACTCGCCGGTGATTTCGCGGACTGCGCTGGCGCCCCGTGTTTCGCTGGCTTACAAAACAGGTAAAGATGGCCAGGTATCTGCAGCGTATGGCGTATTCTACCAGAAGCCGGAAAATATTCAGCTATTGTACACGCATGACCTGGGTTTTACAAAATCCACCCATTACATTGTCAATTACCAACGCATGGCCAAAGACAGAATTTTCAGGCTGGAAGCTTATTACAAGAAATATGAAGATTTGGTAAAAACAGTCCCGGTCAATTATTATTATTCAGCTTACGATAATTCGGGCAGCGGTTACGCAAAAGGGATAGAGCTTTTCTGGCGTGATAAAAAAACCATCAAAGATTTTGATTACTGGATCAGCTATTCCTTCCTGGATACCAAGCGCAATTACCTGAATTATACAGGGCAGTTGAAACCCAATTTTGCCGCCACGCATACGGCTTCGGTGGTAATGAAACGTTTTTTTACAAAAATGAAAGCAGGCTTTAACCTTACCTACAGCTACGCTACGGGAAGACCGTATTATAACTTTATGGTAAGCAATACCGGTGGGAAATACTATATCGCAGATCAGGGTACCACAAAAGACTACCACAGTCTTAATTTCAGCATGGAATATGTACCCTCTATAGGCAAACCCAATGCAAAGTCTTTTATTGTATGGTTTGCCAGCATCAGCAATGTGCTTGGCTATAATGCAGTGTATAGCTACAATTATTCCTACAACGGTATGATAAAGCAGCCGGTAACGCCTGCCGCCAACCGGTTTTATTTCATTGGCTGTTTTATCAGCTGGGGGGTAGACAGATCGCAGGATGCTATTAATAATAATCTATAATAAAAAATCTTCAATCATCATTCTAAATCAACATTTATGAAAAGGATCTTTTTTTCTCTCGTTTTGTGCACCGCAATGCTGGCAGGGGTGGCGCAAAGCGATAAATACACCGCCGTTATGCAGAAAAATATTGCGCTGCTGGATGCAGCAAAAACAGTTACAGATCTGCA
Organism: Chitinophagaceae bacterium; assembly: GCA_031424135.1. Taxonomy (GTDB): domain Bacteria; phylum Bacteroidota; class Bacteroidia; order Chitinophagales; family Chitinophagaceae; genus JACMLD01. Next base: position 7,248 of record JANPGT010000616.1, on the reverse strand, counting down.
GGAGGTAGCAGCGGCATTTGCACGCGTAGGTGATGCAGAAAAAACACAATGGCTGCCTTACTATTATGCAGCGCTGGCGCAAACCTGGATTGGCTGGCGGCCCGATGTAAAAGACAAGGATGCCAACGCTGAAAAAATAAAAATCTTCCTGGTAAAGGCAGAAGCCCTTGAAAAGAATGCTGAATTATATGCAGTTGAAAATATGGTAGCTACCCAGCAGATGATGGTAGATCCGCAGACCCGCTGGCAGACCAACGGCATGGAGGCTTCCACCGCGTTGCAAAACGGTCTGAAGCTGGATCCCAATAACCCTCGATTGTATTACCTCCAGGGCGAAAGCCTGTTTGGAACCCCGGTGCAGTTTGGCGGTGGTAAAGACAAGGCTAAACCCGTTTTTGAAAAGGCCGTTACACTTTTTAAAGCTGCACAGCCCAAGCCACTATACCCCACCTGGGGGCAGCAGCAGGCAGAAGAGAAGCTGGCACTGTGCCAGTAACTCTTGTACAGGCAGCCACTGTGTCCTGCTAAGGGTAAATAAATTGAATAATCACCGTGCTGTTGCCGCTACCAGCGGCAACAGCATCTTACATTTAGTTTAACCAGCTTTTATGACAGAAGAAAATTTTTCGCCCCAGGACAGTATCCGTCTTATTCAATCCATGATTGAAAAAACGAAAGAAAATATTTCGGGCAACAGCCATTACTTCCTGCTGTGGGGCTGGTTAACCTTTATAGGCTGCACAGGCCAATTTTTGCTTAAACAGGTTTTGCACTACGAAAAGCATTACCAGGTATGGTGGGTTACGGTGATTGGTATTGTGTGTTCTGTCTATTTCTCCATAAGAGACCGCAAAAAGAAAAGGGTAAAAACCTATGTTGCAGAAAGTATGGGCTATTTATGGACGGGCATGGCATGCAGTTTCTTTGTACTGTCGGCCATCATCAGTAAAACCGGCTGGGGCGGCAATGTTTTTCCGTATTTTATCCTGTTGTATGGCCTGGGTACTTTCGTATCTGGCTGTTTCCTTAAATTTAAGCCATTCGTAGCAGGCGGTATAACTGCATGGGCAATTGCGGTGATAGCCATTTACCTGTCTTACGATTACCAGTTGCTGGCAGGCGGTGCCGCCATACTGGTTAGTTATATTATACCCGGTCACCTGCTTAACAGGAGAAACAGGAATGTGTAAGCGAAAGCGTCTAATACAATAAGCAGATATTAATTAATGATACAATAGTGTTTAAAGACCTGAATCCCATATTGCATTCACAGTTGCGGTTGGCTGTTATTTCACTTCTTATCAGTGTAAAAGAGGCGGAGTTTACTTTTATTAAAGAAAAAACAAATGCTACGGCCGGCAACCTCAGCGTGCAGGTAAATAAACTGAAAGAAGCCGGCTATATAGAAGTGGTCAAACAGTTTAAAGACAATTACCCCCAGACCATGTGCAGGATTAACGCTGCGGGCATAGCTGCTTTTGACGAGTACGTAAAAAATCTTCAGACCTACCTCAGGCAGTAAGCGCCATTTTTTATACTTCTTTGATGCGTCTTCAGGCTCTTTACAACCCGGGAAGAAGTTCCGCATTTCATACCGCAGGTACACCGGCAAATAAGAATCCCCCCCGTTGCCGGAGGGGATTTTGTTACCTCTGTGAAACCAATTATCGTAGTATTAATTTTTTATCAGTTTTACCATCATACGCTCGTTGCTGTTCACAATTACTTCCAGGAAGTAAACACCGGCCTGCAGGCGGCTGGTACCTTCCAGGCGGAAACTGTTGGTGCCATTGCTGCCACGTGTAGTTCTGCGCATCACTTCTATTCCGGTACTGTTGGCTACTTTCACTACAATGAAGGCATTCTCATTCAGCTGTACATTTACTTTAATATCATTAATGGTTGGATTAGGCGTTACGCTCAGTGATTGTAAAGTCTTTGTGCGGTAAACACGTACTATCAGTACTTTGGTATAGGATGTTTTTCCGTCAAGGTCCACCTGTTTCAACCTGTAGTAGAGGTCGTTTTTGTTCAGTACATTCCTGCTTACATCATCGTTAAACTGGTATTCGTGCCTGGTAGAAGAATTACCCATTCCTTTTACGGTGCCTACTGTTTTAAAGCTGAGGCCATCGGTGCTGCGTTCTACTTCATAACGGTCATTGTTCAGCTCAAAAGTAGAAACCCATCTTACATTCACCAGGTCGTTGGCATATACTGCACCAAAATCAGTAATGGTTACCGGTAAAGAGCCCTGCGACTGGAAGGTAATCAGTACGGTAGCCACATCTGAGCAAAGACCGAAATTGTCACATACAATATAAGTGAAGCTGGTAGTAAGTCCGTTAAAGCCCGGGGTAGGTGTAAACGTAAAGGTGCCGAAGCTGTTCAACACTACATTTCCGTCGGGTGAATTGGAAATCAATGTGGCGGTTAAAGTACCATTTTCAGGGTCGTAATCATTCGGCATTACGTTACCACTGGCGGTGCGGTTGGCGGCGCCTCCAACAAAATCGTTTACGGCTACAGGCGGCTGGTTGCAACCACCGGTAAAGCAGGTGCTGGCACCCAGGCTTAACTGGTCAATCGCAATACGGTTTTCACCACCAATGCCCTGGTAATTGATGAAAATTTTATAACATCCTGAACCGCTGGCAGGCAGTACTTTATTATAATCGTATACGGTACTGTTATCAGAACCGGTCAGCTCTACGCTGTCTATGCGCGACATAATGTTATTACTACCATCTGTTAAATACACTTTCAGCCAGCGGCGGTCTGTTACCGGTGCACTGAATTTGTATTTGAAAGAAACAGCCATGGTGCCATTCAATGCCAACTGGGGAGATAAAATGCCTGTATTTTGTGTGCTGCTGATGGCAAGACCGGAAATCATGGCGCCATCACCTTCAATGGCTGGGTCCCATCCGCCATTGTTGATATCAAAGTCACGAAATTGCCAGCAACGCTCCTGCAGGTAGCTTTTTACCTGGGAGAGGGTAGCCCCTGTCCGGCTGTTGAAATTGTCTGAAGTAGTTTGTGCGAAAGCCCCGGTAACCGCAGCAATAGCTGCAAATAGTGTAATGATACGTTTCATTTTTGTAAATTTCAGAAGGTTAACAATAAGTAATCCGGCACAGGTTTGATGCGTCGCATCGGTGGGGTATTTCGCAGGAGGGACAAGCTTATATAGAAAAATCCTAATATTCTTTTTTTTGCAGGTTTTGCAGGGATGAGTGCATGGCACAGAGATTGGAAAAAAGACAGTTTTAGATAGGCAAATTGGCAGTCAGAGAGTTTTTAGGGATTGGTAGCCGGCCTTTTAAGAGGCTGCAGGAGTGGGATTTCGAAGGATCTGACAGTAAAAGTAGGTACTGCCAATGAAGTTTGCAAGTAATTATTGAAAATTTTTTTAAGCCGCCTTTTTCCGCGTTCAGCGCCTTTGCTGGGTAGAGAAAAACCTTTACGCGCCTAAACATTATAACAGTTGCCCGGTTAATGCATAAGGTGTTTTAACAGCAAAAACAGCCTGCAACTTGCAATTAGCCTGTAACTTGCATCTACTATACTAATCATGGATGTTATCAACGTATCCCATCTAAGCAAACAGTTCGGCGAATTTAACGCGGTGACTGACCTTTCCTTTTCTGTTAAGGAAGCAGATGTATATGGTTTTTTGGGCCAGAACGGCGCCGGAAAATCCACTACCATCCGCATGTTGCTTACCCTGGTTGCTCCTTCCTCCGGTGAAATAGAATTGTTTGGCTTGAACCTGCGTACGCACCGACGGGAAATTTTGCGTCAGGTAGGCGCTGTTATTGAACGGCCCGACCTGTACAAATACCTTTCTGCTTATGAAAACCTGCTGCTGTTTGCAAAAATGAGTGGCATCAGGGTGAAACGCCCGCAACTGATGGAACAGCTGGAAATGGTGGGACTGGCAGAAAGGGCAGGCGGTAAGGTAAAAACATTTTCACAGGGTATGAAGCAACGGCTGGGCATTGCCATTGCACTGGTGCACAATCCACAACTGGTTATTCTTGATGAACCGGTAAATGGACTGGATCCCCAGGGTATTGCCGATATGCGCAACCTGATAATGCACCTGAGCCGGCACATGAAAAAAACGGTACTGGTATCATCGCACCTTTTAAATGAAATGGAGCAGATAGCTACCCGCATGTTAATTATAGACAGGGGCAAAAAAATTATTGAAGGAAGCGTAGACGAGCTTTTTGATCCTGCTAAAACGATTGTGGAAGCAACTGTTGGCAATGCCGTTGCTGCAGCGGAAAAACTGAAGCAAAGCAGCTGGGCCGGCAACCTGCAGCAGGTAAATGCAACGCAACTTGTATTTCAGCTGCACAAAAATCAACTGGCACAGCTGAATAAGGATATGGTGCAGCTGGGTATTGAAGTAACCGGGTTTAATGCAGGCAATTCTCTGGAAAAATATTTTTTATCCTTAACAGGTACCAATCAGCATGTGGCAGCTTTTACAAATTGAACTCTTTAAAATATTCCGTAAACCACGTACCTATATCAGCTTTGGGGCCATTGCCGCTATGGTGGTGATTGTGCAGGTGGCATTAAAGTTCGACGGGCAGTCTTATATTGAATTCATCCTGGGCAGTTTAAAGGATACGCTGGATATACCTTATACCACTATTTTAAACGGGTATTTTGTATGTTTTGTAGTCCTGAATTTATTGCTCATACATATTCCGCTGCTGATTGCACTGGTAGCGGGCGATGAAATAGCCGGCGAAGCCAATATGGGCACGCTGCGTTTACTGGTATCCAAACCGGTGAGCCGCACGCAGCTGATGCTGGCCAAATTTACTGCTACGGTTGTGTATACCGCCTTACTGCTGGTGTGGATGGCGTTTCTTTCGCTGGCGCTGAGCATTGTATTGTTTGGCACCAACGACCTGATTGTGGCCAGGAGTAATGAACTGGAGATCATCAGCCGCAGCGATATCATGTGGCGTTACCTGGCGGCCTTTGCCTATGCTACCGTTGCCCTCACCACCGTTGCCTCGCTGGCGTTTTTATTGTCTGTTTTTGCAGACAATTCCATCGGGCCCATTGTATCTACCATCAGTATTGTAATTGTATTTACCATTTTATCTGAACTGCAGATACCTATGTACGACAGAACAGTAAAGCCCTGGCTGTTTACCAGCCATATGCTTGGGTGGAAAGGCTTTTTTTACCTGAAGACGGATGCTGAAGGAACCAGCATCCCGGGCAGCATTGAAAACCTGCCGGCAGTTATGAAAAGTATGAGCATCCTGCTGGCCTATATATTGTTGTTTACCGGCTCGGCCATTTTTATTTTTAAAAGAAAAGACATTCTCAGTTAACCATACCTATTATGAAACGCATCATTTACCTGCTGCCGCTGTTTTTACTGGCCCTTGCTGAAAATGCCCAGGTGGCGGCTGCCCTGGTACAAAAAGTTAAAATAAAACTGTATAAAGTAAACGACTACGAAGCTGCCGGTGAAATGAAGACCAGTGTAAGCTTTATGAAAGTACCGGCTGCCCAGGTAAAAGTATATTTTAAGAAGCCAGGTAAAATAAAAATCAAGAATGAAAAAGGCATTTCCCTGGTGCCCAAAGGAACCGTCAGTATCAGTCTGAATAATTTATTGAGCGGCCAGTTCCAGGCGCTGGATGCCGGGGTAGATAATGTAAACGGCATTCCCGTAAAAGTGGTAAAATTGCTGCCGGTTGATGAAAACGGTGAAGTAGTGCTGTCTAAGCTTTATATAGATGAAGCCAGGCTGCTGATCCTGAAAGCAAAAACCACTACGCGGGAAAGCGGCACCAATGAACTGGAAATGAGTTATGGAAAATTTGCAGCTTACGCCCTGCCGGATAAAATAATTTTCACCTTCAATACACAGGATTACAAATTGCCCAAGGGGGTTACGTTTGATTATGATGATGGCAGCCCTAAAAAAAAGGAAACCGCTGCCAGCCAGAACCAGCGGGGTAAAATAGAAATTGCCTACAGCAATTATGTTATTAATAAGGGGATTTCTGACGAAGTCTTCAAGTAACTAATTGAACAGGGAGAAAATGAGGGATAAGGGCGGCGACCTGCCATTTGGGGCAAAAACGGCGCAGGGCTAACAGAGAAACAGGCGGTTGCTGTTTTTTAGGTAGGTTGTAAAATACTATGATAATGTAAAATGTACTTTAAAAGGTATGCGGCAACTCAAACAGTCAATAATCAGTTTTCAAATTCTGCCACTATCTTTTTTACGCTGAGGCCCTGCGCGAAAAAGACTTCTTGTTCTCTAGCCCTGTGCGGAAAACCTCCTTTTCCCTTTTCATCTCCTAGCCCCCTTCCAGTTCAATATCAATTTTTTCATCTTCGGCGCCTGCCAGAATTTTATCCTTCATTCTTTTCAGCGGGTTCTTGTGGTATTGCTCGTATTCAGCACGCTGTTTAATAATATCTGCACAGGCAAAAATAGCAGCGGTAAATGAGGCTTCGTCTGCTTTATTTTTACCTGCAATGTCAAAGGCGGTACCATGGTCGGGCGAAGTTCGTACCCCGCTTAAACCAGCGGTGTAGTTAACGCCCTGGCCCAGTGCCAGCGATTTAAATGGAATCAGCCCCTGATCGTGGTACATGGCCAGCACAGCATCAAATTTTTCATATTGTCCGCGGGCAAAAAATGCATCGGCGCTATAGGGGCCAAAAACAATTACATTGCTGTTGCCCTGTTTAAAATCTTTTATAGCGGGTTTGATGATGCTGTCTTCTTCCTTGCCCACCAATCCTTCATCGCCGGCATGTGGGTTAAGGCCCAGTACAGCAATTTTTGGTTTGTCTATACCAAAATCTTTCTGCAGGCTTTCTTTTAATAGCGCCAGTTTCGATACAATGGCTTCTTTGGTAATGTATTTGGCTACTTCGCTTACCGGCACATGCTCTGTTACCAGTCCTATTTTCATGTTGTCGGCTACCATCAGCATCAGCACGTCTTTGGCGTTGTACAGGCTCTTCAGGTAGGGGGTATGACCGGTAAAATTAAAATATGCAGTCTGCGAATTTTTTTTATGGATGGGGGCAGTTACCAGTCCATCTATCTTTTTTTCTTTCAGGGCTGTACCGGCGGCAGTCAATGATTTGATGCCGTACTGACCGCCCATCTCGTTAAGGGTGCCGGGTGTAACGGCAATTTCCTCTTCCCAGCAATTTACCACGGTTACCTGTTTGGGACTGACGCGG
>JANPGT010000615.1:0-4336 GCA_031424135.1 Chitinophagaceae bacterium | reverse complement strand
CGTTATTGGTATTGCAGAAAGCTGATTCACCGCTTTCATTGCAGGCGCCTTTCACATCGGGCCAGCCATAATTGCGTCCCTTCTCAATAATATTGATTTCATCTTCTATATCGGGCCCATGTTCACTGCTGTACAGTATACTGTTGGCAAATACCAGTCCCTGCGGATTGCGGTGGCCCCTGCTCCATACCGGGCTGCCGGCTACCGGGTTGTCTGCGGGGATGCTACCGTCGAGGTTTAAACGCAATATTTTTCCATTGACTGCAGTGGCGTTCTGTGGCAATGATTGATTGGAGGCATCGCCGGTACTGATAAACAATTTCCGGTCCGGACTAATCAGCAAACGGCAACCGTTATGAATGGAGGAGGCGGCAATATTATCGAGGAGTACAACAGGGCTGCCAAGGCTGGTACCGCTGAATGTATACCGTACTATTTTTTCTTTGTAATTGCCCGCCTGGTCATAGTTATAGGCCACATATACAAAAGGCGATGTGGCAAAATCAGGATGCAGCACCATGCCCAGTAAGCCACCTTCGCCCTGTGCTTTCACGTCTGCAATGGTAAGCAGCGGCGTAAGGTTGCCATTGGCGGTATCTACGCGGCTTATCCTTCCACCTCTTTCGGTCATCCAGATCATGTTATCGGGGCCCCAGCATATTTCCCAGGGAAATTGCAGGTTCTGCACCAGCACTTTGTGTTGTGTGTCAGCCGCCGTAGCAGGAGTTGACTTGTCCTGTTTATTGCAGCAGGACAGGCAGATAAGCAACAGGGTAAACCATATGGGTTTCATGAGGTATTCTTTCTTACACGGAGGCTAAAACCATGCCGTTACCGCATGGCCAGCGGATGTTGAAGCAGGGTAGATGGGTAAGCTACTTCGGTAAGAAACAGGCCATGGCCCGGTACTGAAAAATCTGCCAGGCGGCAGTCCTTTGCTTCAATGATTTTTTTGAACTGATCAATGCTGATTTTGTTCCTGCCCACCTGCAGCATGGTACCGGTTAAGCCACGCACCATCCCCCGCAGAAAACGGTTGGCTTTTACCCGGTAGATAACCTGGTCTCCTGCTGTTGTCCACTGGCTTTCCTCAATGCTGCACAAAAAGGTTTTTACCTGTGTATTGCGTTTGCTGAAAGAAGTAAAGTCTGTATAGCCAGGCACTATAGCGGCAGCTTCCTGCATCTTCTGCATATCAAGTGCGTAGGGGAAATAATAAGCGCCGTCTGCCAGGAAAGGATTTTTATCGCGGTAAAGATGGTAGCTATAACTGCGGCTCAGCGCATCAAACCTGCAATGAGCTCCGGAAGGCACTGTGTACATATTTTTCACCACAATATCCCTGGGCAAAATGGCATTCATCTTATACCGGAACGTATTTTCAACGGTTCCTTCAAAATCAAAATGAAAAAAGTTTTGCAGGGCGTGTACGCCGGTATCGGTCCTGGAAGAGCCTGTCATGGTAACGGGCTGTTTGTGCAGTATGGCAAAGGCTTTTTCTACTTCCTGCTGAATGGTGTCCGGCGCATTCTTCTGAACCTGGAAGCCGTTGTAATGGGTTCCTTTGTATAACAGTTCCAGGAAATAGCGCTGTAGCATAAGCGATAGAATAAGGCGGTACTAGTTACGCAGCATCGCTTTAAAACGGTTCAGGTAATATTCGTCTTTAAGCAGTTCACTCAGTTTACTGAAATTGCCGCTGTCGGAAACAAAAGCATACACTGCATCAAACCATTTGTATTTTCCTTCATCAGTTTTGAACAGCTCGCTGAGCGCTTTTACCTGTGTTGTAAGAAAGCATTTCTGGCGGAATACTTTTTTGGCAAGCGCTATTTTTTCTTCGTCACTTGCTACCAGCAGCATTTTAATCCGCAGTTTATCAATGTCTGCATCCTGGGCAGTTTCTTTACAATCAGAATTCAGGAATAGGGGCGTGGCGGTGCTTTTTGCAGGTTTTGCAGAGTCTGCCACTATTGTTGCAGGCGGGTCTTTCTTCACAATTGCAGGCGGTGTAACTATGGTGAGGCTGTCTTTTGCCGGCTGTTTAACCGGGCTGCTGTCTGGTTTTACAGGTACTATAACTGCTGGTGATGTTTTTATGTTGGCCAGCTTTTCCTTTTCTGCTGTTTCCCGTACAGTATCACCTGGTTTAGCTGACGGATTGTTAAGGCTATCTATCACCTTCTTTGCAGCCACCGGTTGCTCCCGGGGTGCCGGTTCTTTTAGTACAGCTATCTCCTTTTTCACTGCTGCCACTGCTTCATTAAAAGGGATACTTATCCGGATGGTGTCAAATTTTTCTTTCGATTCATCTACAAAAACAGCCACGTAAGAAGTATCCGTGAGCAGATCTGCAGCTTTATAGACCAGGGGCTTTGTCCTTTTCGGCGGTGCTTCCACGGCTGCAGTTTCCATTTTTTCTACTACAATTGCAGGCAGTTCAGTTTTAACCAATGCACCCGTATCCTTTTTTGTACTGGCTTTGCTGATAAGTGTATCCTTTTTTACGGTGTCGGCCGGAATGCCCGTAACGGGCTGTTTTTGAGCAGCGGTATTGTTCCTGCCCGCTTGTTTTTTAGCCAGCTGAAGGCTGTCTTTTTTCCGGGCTGCCGCAAGTTTGGCATTTTTTTCTGCCACCAATTTGGAATCTTCCGAAGGACGGTCACTCATCATAATGATAGTATCCTTGCGGACTGGATTATTGGTTACAATGGCAGTAGCCGGAGAAACTGGTTTACTGGTATTACCGACTGCAAGGGTATCTTTTGCTGCCTTAACAATAGCAGGTTTACCGGCATTTTTTGCAGCTTTTTTTGCAAGCGCAATGGAATCTGCTGTAGCCTTTTTCTTGGTGACAGCTGTTTTACCTGCAACCGGCTTTATACGGGTGGTTGCAATGCTGTCGCCACCAGGCTTTACCGTACTCTTTACGGATACATTACTATCGTTGCTTAAAGGTTTTTTGGTCACCAATGCGGCAGTATCCCGGTGGGTGGGTGAGGCAACAACTGTATCAACAGGGGTTTTTGGCTGTTTACCTGCTTTTTTTGCTTCGTTTTTTGCAAGGGCAATGGAATCTGCTGCGGCTTTTTTCCTGTTGACAGCTGTTTTACCCGCAACCGGCTTTACACGGGTGGTTGCAGTGCTGTCGCCAGCAGGTTTCATAGTATTCTTTACAGATACATTACTATCATTACTTACCGGCTTTTTGGTCACCAATGCGGCAGTATCGCGGTGGACGGGCGATGCTACAACCGTATCAACAGGGTCTTTATTCTTTTCCACTATTGCCACAGGTTCGGCCGGCAATACTTTTACGGGTTTATTCACCACGTAAAGCACGGCGGTATCGTTTACTGCATTGGCCAATAACAATGAAAAAGCATCATTTTTCCTGCTGCCAATTATTTCAGGGCTTTTTTTTTCCTGCGTGGCATTACTGTTCATGGTTACCGCCATGGTCTGCAGGTTAAAAAGGCCCCAACCCTTCTCTCCAAAATTCTTCAGCAGGTAGCCGGCGTCTTTACGGTTTACAGGAATGTTAAATTGCTGCTCAGGGAAAACTGCTTTGGCAAAGCCGATTGTTACATTAGCAGTGCTGTCGGGTAATTTTGCAAGAATCAGGTAACCACTGGCAGTGGAACTGTAAAGGGTATTGTTGATACGTAAGTAGAAAGCCTGGTTATTATCCGTTTGCAGGTAGATAAAATAATCCTGCTGGCTGAACGTTTGCAGGGTACAAAAAAGCAGGATAAAAGATGCAACCAGGTACTTCATGCAGTAATAAGTGGTGATTTGCCGACAAATCTAATCGAAAACAGGCATTAGCGTGGGCATTTACCATTTTTTTTACAAACAGTGCCGGTACCGCCGCCTATCTTTACGGCTTTTAAATATAAAACATGATAAAACCACTCTTGATTTGTAGCTTGATGGCGCTTGCGCTTGCTTCCAATGGCCAGTTGACCGGCCCATTACCTATTGAAAAAACGGAGGCGTACAGGGCTTCCAGTCCGCGCATCAATGACCTGGTGCATACAAAACTGGAAGTGAAGCTGGATTATGATAAGTCTTATCTATACGGCAAAGCCTGGATTACGCTGAAGCCGCATTTTTATACTGCCGATTCAGTGTCACTGGATGCCAAGGGAATGGACATTCATAAAGTAGCATTGGCCAATGGTTCGGCGTTGTCTCCCCTGAAATATAGTTACGACGGCCAGGTACTTAATATCAAGCTGGATAAAAAATACAATGCGGCCGACAAATACACCGTGTATATAGACTATACCGCAAAGCCCAATGAGCTGAAAGTGAAAGGCAGCGAAGCCATTAA
>JANPGT010000614.1:0-5652 GCA_031424135.1 Chitinophagaceae bacterium | reverse complement strand
GAGTGAAGTTGATTTGGCCAGTACATATTTATCGTTTTGTATAAAACGCGCATCAGACAGCAGGTTGCCGCTGCTTTCCAGTTCGTTCAGTAATTTCTGGCTGAAGGCATCCCATATCTTAATGGTACCATCAGCACCGGTGGTAACCAGTTGCCTGCCGTCTTTGCTGAAACAGATGGAATTGATCTTTTTGAAATGTCCTTTTTGCAACACCAGGGTGGGTGTTTGTGCAAACAGCACACTGCGAAATACCAGTAAAACTATAACTGCTGCATGTATAGATTTCATCAGCATTTATTTTTACGGTTTATCCGCAGTAACAATATCTACCGTTTTCAGCAGCCATCGGTCAAATGATTTGATGCTGCCCCTTTGCTCCGTACCTTCTTCATTCAACAGGGCTTCCAGGGGATTATCGCTGAACTCAGGCTGTTCTCCCTTTACTACACCCCGTTTGGTGAAAATGCTCCGGTTAGACACCTGCTCGCGCAAAGCCAGAAAAAAATAATGGTACCTGCCCGGCGTTGTATGCCGCACAGTGGCCAGCCGGTAGCTGCTGGTATCGTACAAAATACTATTGGGGTAAGTAAGTACGCTGGTGCGCGGCTGCGGATAAATAAGGTAGGTATTGCCCTTGGGATCCATCGACATGATATAAATAAACAGCGAAGGGATACTGTCCTTTTTAAGGGTAGAACCCGCATCTTTTTCAATGATGATGTCTAATTTATCCTGCAGGCCTGAGCGACCCGGTTTCCGGTCATCTGCTTTGGCATTGCTGACCTGGTTCTTCACCGTTAGATGATATGGATAGCGAAGCGAATTGTCGGGCGGTGGCGATTTCATAGAAAGCCAGTTGGCCAGCACAGACAGCCGGTTAACTCTCTCTGCCAGGCTGTCTACCGGTAATACACCCGCGGAATTTACGGGGAAAAAATCGGTAACCACGGGCAGATCTTCATTCTTATCATTCAGCATCGTTTTCTCCCATCCGCAGGCAATGGTATTACCGGTTAGCAGGTGACAGGCCAATATATAATCAGCCGCACCGGCATTATTTACAATGGCAATATTCCTGTTCCGGGGGTTGATAAGCCTGTCTGACAATTTTTCTATCAAAGCAGCAGAAGGCGGCAGCTGCAGGTAGGCATTTTTTGACTGGGCAGCGTCCAGCAGTGCATTAATTTCTCCGGGCACCAGGTCGGGCAGCTTTGCCACTTCCTTTACATTGTTCCTGTTCAGTTTCCATTCGCCGGCACCTGTGCTGTTCCCTGCATAGAACAATACGGCATCGGGTATTTTTTCCAGCGAAGGGTTTATCCATCTAACAGGCTTGTCGGTTTGCGTGGTTATTACAGAAGCTTTTTGCATCATACTTTCAAGTGTCTCCTTCGGCACACCGTTTCCCAGGAATATTTTCAGGGGCGGATCAGGATTGGGCAGTTTCTTCAGCACGCTGAAATTCAGGCTCATTAAATCTGCAGCCTTGTACTTGCCGTTTTTATTGAACAGTTTTACTTCTGTTTCAGATAAGCCCACATTGGTTACCTGCAGGCTGTCTTTTGTTTTGGTGTCTACCAATATATCGTCGTTGTACAGATCATCTGTAAACCCGGCAGAGATGACCGGCAGTTTATTTTTTGAACAGTCCGTACACTTCAGGGCGAAACTTGATTTGCGTATTTGCCCCCTGCCTGTGCCCGGAAGGTTCATGCTGAGCCGGTTACCCGCTTCCATATTGGGAGACTGGTTTTTATTCATCAACCTTAGCTTGGCAATGGTTCTTTCTATCAGAATTTCCACCGGCGCCTGGCTCCATTCTGTTACCGCCCTGCAAAGACTTATGGTGAAAGCACCGTAGAATATTTTGGGTAAGACCTGTGCTTCGCTGGATACCTGGTTGTCCTGGCAGGCACCAATGGTAACGGCCCCCATGGCATCCAGCCTTTTGGTAACTGCTGTAGCGCCCGTAGCGGGCGTCCTCAGCTCAATGGAGGGCTTTACTTCCCTGGCAGAATCCACTTCAAATAAAGTGGCGCCGCGGGTATTGGTGGCGCTATGGCAGCAGTCGGTTATAACGGTGAGCACTACCCCTTTTTCTGTAAAACCGGCAAATACTTTATTTAAATCAACGCTGGTGATATCGCTTACCCCCGGTTTTGTAATATCTGCCGGCAAAATAGTATTTCGGTAGCCTTTCCCCGTAGTTATTTTATCAGCAGCAGTCTCATATTCATAACTGCCGTGACCTGAATAAAAAAAGACCACATAGTCACCCCTTTTACATTTGGCCAGCAGCTCATCAAAGGTCTGGAAGATAGCTGCCCGGGAAGCCTGCTGATCCAGCAACTTTATTATATTCTCTGTTTTGAAATCATAAAACCGGGTAAACAGTTTAGAGATAGTATCTACATCGTTGACGCAGCCATTGAGGTTTTTAAGTTCGCGGTCTTTGCAAACACGGCAGGAAGGATCATTGGTGGCCAGGTAATTATTGATGCCGATGCAAAACATGTATTTGCTGGCATTTTGGCCAGCTGCGGGCGAAGTCAGCAATAGGAAAGTAAAGCAAAACAACAGCAGTAAAAGGCGGCTACAGCAATTTTCATACAGCATAAGAGAGATTATTTGTTTAAAAATGGCCAGGCCATTGCAACTGGCTGTTGCCCATTTGTGCCAGGTAGTATACCCGGTTGCTTTCAGGAAGGACGGTGAGTAACAGCAGGAGTGGATTTTATGAAACCAGCAGCCTTGCCAGGGATACCGCGGGTGCTACCGGGCTATCTTTTTATGGGGCTTAACTGGTACACATTAAATATACCAAATTATACCAACCCAATCAAAACTGCGGCAGCCTGCCATGACCGGTTGTTTTATGCATCATTTAAAAGGATTAATCATAATTTAGCCCGCACAATAGCAGGCAACAATTTATTATAGAATGAAAAGATGCATTTCAGGTATACCCCTTTTACTTTCTGTTTTGTTGGTATGCGGTCAGCACAGCACCATAGACAGTTTGCGGCAGGCTTTACAGGAAAAGCGCCCCGACAGTATGCAGGTTTTTTTACTCTGCGATCTTAGTTATGCACTTCAGGATTCAAGACCCGACTCGGCACTGCTGGTAGCGCAAAAAGCCTATTTTATTGCTAAAAACATCAATTTCATAAAAGGAGAAGCACTTGGGCTTAACCAGATGGCCGCCGCCTATAAAAGCCTGGGCGATTTCCCAAAATCGCTGGAATATTATATTGCGCAGTTAAAACTGGAAGAGAAAACCGGCCATCCTGTAAGGCTTACCAATGTATATATGGCCATCAGCTCGCTCTATGCCAATTCAATGGAATTTGACAAAGCACTGCTGTATGCAAAAAAAGCCGACCAGATTATCCAGCTGAACAATTTTGAAAACTATGCACTGTACAGCCTGCTGAATATCGGCGATGTGTATGAAAAGAAAAACCTGCTGGATTCTGCCATCCTGTACACCCACAAATCCTATGATCTTGCTGTAAAAACAGGCAACACACTTATCATTGGCACAGCGCTCAATAACCTTGGCAACATTTACGGCAAATGGGGAAAAGATACAGTAGCCCTGGAAAACTACCGCGCGGGCATGTACTACCAGACTGCTTCCGGCAATTACAGTACCTATGCTGAAAGTACACTGGGAATTGCCAGAATATATAAACAACAGGGCCAGCCGGATTCAGCTATTTATTATGCCAGGAAATCGTTTGACATCGCTTCCAACAACCAGTTTTTAGCAAGGGCCATGGATGCCAGCGTGGTGCTGGCCAGCGCTTATAAAGCCGCTGACAAAATAGACAGTGCTTTTGCATACCAGGAAAAAATGATCCGGTTGAAAGATGCTGTTTACAGCCAGGACAAAATCAGAGAGCTGCAGAGCATCAGTTCTGCAGAACAATTGAGGCAAGCGGAACTGGAACAATTAAAGCTGGCTGAAATAAGGGAAAGAGAGATAAAACTTCAATTTCTGATCATTGGCATTGCCATACCCATTTTCTTTTTGCTGAGTATTTTCATCAGCCGCAGAAAAGTACATAAAAGACTCATTGAATTTACCGGCATCGTATCTGTATTACTGTTTTTTGAGTTTATCACCCTGTTGCTGCACCCGTTTATTGCAGAAAAATCGCATCACTCGCCGCTGATTGAAATTGTAATTTTTGTAGCCATCGCTGCCATTATTACGCCGGCGCACCATAAAATTGAACACTGGTTACTGAAAAAGCTGGCTGAGTACAATGCCCTTAAACACCACCTGCCCGCAGCTATTGCTCCAAAAGAAATCACTGAAGAATCTCCGGAACAAGCCTGAGTTTCTTCAGTGATATACATTTAATACCCTGTTATGAACGGTTAGTTTCTGGGCGGCGGTGGAACTTTCGTGTCCTTAATAGTATCAATCGGCTTTTTAGTGGTGTCTACTACCAACGGATGGGCAGTATCTACAGTTACTTTTACAGCCGTATCAACAACTGCGGGAGCTTCTTCTTTTTTCTCTTCAGCAGCATTATTACAGCTGAAAACGCCTGCTGTCGCCAGCAGTATGGCCATCACAATGACCATTTTGGGGAAATGTCTTTTGTTGGTTCGGGTGATCATATGATTATAATTTAGTGTGAAAAATAAGATTAATTTATTGATCACCCAATAAAATTTAGCTCCTTTAATAGGTATGCACTTAGTGGCAGGCGAAGGGACGCACCTTGCTGCCAATAAAAAAGCGATGGCCTTTATTAGAGACCATCGCTGTACAATAGCAGTAACTATTTTTTAATACCCCTGGTTTTGTTTCAGGTAATCCGGAAGGTTAGACGCCCCGTCAATCGCTGTCTGCGGTATGGGGAACACCCTTTTATTCTTATCAGCATTGCTCTTCTCTGTCCAGGTGCCTTCATATTTTCCAAACCTGATCATATCTGTGCGGCGGTTCATTTCCCAGTACAGTTCGAAGCCTCTTTCACGAAGCAGTAAATCAAGTGTGATGGAAGCAAGCGGTGTGCCTTTAACGGCATAGGCTGTTCTTGAGGTTCTCACCGTATTTACATCTGTGAGGGCACCGGCTGCATCATTTTTACGAAGTTTGGCTTCTGCACGCATCAGGTAAATATCAGCCAAACGCAGGATAGAAATATCTGCCTGTCCAAAGTTTCTGCCACTGGCAGACGCGCGGCTGAATTCATATTTCTCTACACGGTAGCCGGTAGAATAGTTGCTGCCTGCAACAGTAAAGTCTATGAACTCTGTAAAATTCACCGGCAAATTTGGATTGCTTCTTGACAGGTTGAACAGTTTACCCACTTTGAAATTACCGTTGGGGCATTTTACAAAAGCACCGGCTACGCGTATCAAACCATATTGCTGACCACGCAGGATGCCCCTGTCCATATTAAAATCTGTAACACAGGAATCGCCCGGGTTGGTGTAAATAGAAATGTTCTGTTTGTAGAACCGGGGATCAGCTGCGGCGGGGTCTGTAGCGCCGTTGGCCTGTACCCAGCTCTGGTAAAAATCGGGGGTAATGGCCGGGCCATCCGTACCGTTGGCGGCAGGGAAAGCAGTTAACGGATACTGATCGCCCGACAGGGAAAAATACGCCAAACGGTTATGACCATTCAAATC
>JANPGT010000613.1:0-6351 GCA_031424135.1 Chitinophagaceae bacterium | reverse complement strand
TACCAGAACCGCCGGTTCGACAGCGATTACCGCACCGTGAAGAAAATAGTAGATGAACAATTGCTGGGCCAGATAGTAGAGGCCGAAATTCATTACGACCGCTTCAAGGAAGAACCCGGCCCTAAACTGCACAAAGAGGTGCCTGGCCCGGGAACAGGATTACTCTATGATCTGGGTTCTCACCTGATAGACCAGGCCATCCAGTTTTTTGGTATGCCCGATGCCGTGTTTGCAGACATTGCCATCATGCGCAAACTGTCTAAAGTAGACGATTATATGGAACTGCTGCTGTATTACCCCGGCCTGCGGGTGCGGGTGAAATCAAGCTATGTGGTAAGGGAAGCCCTGCCTTCCTATGCATTTCATGGCACCAAAGGCTCTTTCATAAAAGCCAGGACGGATGTACAGGAAGTGATGCTGCAGGCACACAAAGTGCCCGGCGGCCCTGAATGGGGTGTAGAGCCCGAAAGCGAAAGAGGCCTGCTGCATACAGAAAAAGACGGGCAGATTATCCGTGAATATGTACCCAGTCTCAAAGGCAATTATGGCGATTTTTATGATGAGCTGTACAAAGCCATCCGCGAAGGTGCTCCTTTACCCGTAACGGCAGAAGAAGGCCTGAACATTATACGTGTTATTGAAGCCGCTTATGAGAGCAACCGCCAGCAGAAAGTGATAGCTGTAAAAAAATAGGTATGCAAAAGATACCACGCATATGTATCAACGCACTGCTGTTATTTTTAACGTTGCATAGCGGTGCACAGCAGGTAGCAAAACGCATTCCTTACCGGGCCTCACCGGAAGGCATTATTGGCTTTCTTGAATTCAGACCAGCCGATTACGGCAGTCAGCACCATCCCTTAATCATCTTCCTGCATGGTACAGATGAGCGGGGCAGTGGCCGTCCTTCGGAAATTCAATCGGTGGCCATCAATGGCATCCCCCGTTTGTGTGCGTCAGGGGCTTCCATGCAGTTTACCGTCAATAAGCAAACTTCTTCTTTTGTGGTGCTGTCACCACAACTCAGCAAACAGTATGGCGCATGGCAACCTTTTTATATTAAGGAAATGATTGACTATGCAAAAAAAAACCTTGACATAGATTCCAACCGTATTTATGTTACCGGGTTGAGCCTGGGCGGCGGTGGAGTATGGTCGGCTATTACCTATACAGCCGGATTAACCCGCAGTATTGCAGCGGCGGCGCCGGTTTGTGGTACGCAGGACATGACAGACAGTAATTTTTGCAGTATTATTGGCGCAACACATTTGCCTATCTGGGCATTTCATTCGGTAGACGACAGGTCGGTACCTGTTCAAGCCACCGAGCATGCAGAAGTGCTGGGTAATATCTGTAAGCTGACTCCTTCCATAAAAATTTCTTATTACCAGGCCGGCGGACATGTACGCACCTGGCTGAATGCTTACGATACCGGCCATGTACGGGTATTGCTGAAGGGCGGCGTAAAGCCGGCACCCGGCCCTAATTTATACGAGTGGTTTTTGCAGCATACGCTGTTGAACAAAACGCATTCTGGTGCGGCAAAGTCAATCAGTTCAAAGAAGAAAAAGAAATAATGCCCGCGTATTAGGAAGACCTGTACGGAAAGTAAAGCAAATGCCAAAGTAATGGGTTCAGCCGGCAGCTGTCCGGAAACTATATTCTTAATACCCTCTTTTGTAGCATTTTACGGATTTGCCATCCTATTCCAACTTACATTTTTTTCAATTTTGCAGGAAGATGTTGGTCATTGCGCGATTGTTAAGCTGTTTCTGCAGTGAGATGTTGAAGCACTACACAATGTAAAATGGTTTCCACACACGTGGGAAGGCCTATGGGCGATTGTTTTTCACTTTTACAGTGAGATGTCTGCGCACTACACAATGTAAAATCGCTGTAACAATAGGGAGAAGGTCTTTGCACTAATGTTTTTCTCCTTTGTAAGTGAGATGTTGAGGCACTACACAATGTTAAATCGCTGGAGCAACAAGCAGAAGGTCAACATCCAAAAGTTCCATGTCATCCGCTCAAAGTTTTTTCAGTTCCCACGAAAGGCCTTGAGACCCCTTTTTTTGACTTTACAATTTGGAATTTCCTTATTTCTTTTTCCGTTTTACCGAAGACTCCCGGATAAACAACTCAGCGGGCAGGGTAATGGTTTCATATTCTGTAACGGGGCGTTTGCTTTCAATGGTTTTGAT
Organism: Chitinophagaceae bacterium; assembly: GCA_031424135.1. Classification (GTDB taxonomy): domain Bacteria; phylum Bacteroidota; class Bacteroidia; order Chitinophagales; family Chitinophagaceae; genus JACMLD01. The sequence goes on along the minus strand of JANPGT010000613.1, from coordinate 4,150 downwards.
AAGCAGGCTGGCCGCCAGTTCTCCCATTTCAAAGGCAGGCTGGCGTACTACCGAGAGGGAGGGAGAAAGCAGGTCAGTGAGATCCAGGTTGCTGAAGCCTACCAGGGCAAGATCCTCTGGTATAATGATGCCTTTGGCCCTGCAATAGCGCATACTGTTGGTAGTTAGCTTGTCGGCCGAAGCAAAAATGGCGTCGGGCTTGCTTTTCAGCGCCATCAATTCATTCATGGCCGTTTCCACTTCACCGTAGATCATGCCACCATGCAGGCAATGCTTCAGGTAGTGTTCGTTAAACGGCATTTTTGCATCCGCCAGGGCCTGCCGGTAACCGGCCACCCTTTCGCGGGTAATAGAGAGGTATTCTGAATTGGCCAGGTGGGCAATCCGCTGGTAGCCACTGCTGATCAGGTGTGTTGTGGCATCGTATGCGCCTTTAAAATTATCGGCTATTACTTTATGGGTATCTATTGAGTCTACCATACGGTCTACAAACACAATGGGCAGGCCCCGCTCGTACAAATCGCTGATATGGCTGAAATCCTGTGTTTCGGTGGATACGGAAATTAAAAATCCATCCACCGACCGCGAAGAAAGAAAATCCATATTGATCAGCTCCCGCTCATAGCTTTCGCGGCTCTGCGAAATAATTACATTATAGCCCTTGCTGTAGGCAATGGATTCGATGCCATTGATAATCTGTGAGAAGAAACTATTGGCAATCTCACTCACAATAACGCCAATGGAACGGCTTCTTTTTTCTTTCAGGCTGAGGGCGATGGGATTGGGGCGGTAATTGATTTGCCGGGCATAATTCAATACAAGCTGTTTTGTCTCCGGGCTTATTTCATAGCTGTCGCGCAGGGCCCGGCTGACGGTAGAAGTAGACAATCCCAGCGCCTTTGCAATATCTTTAATAGTAACCGCTTCAAATTTCATACAAGCATTGTTTTCCTGGTGGTACTTTCCCTGACTGCCGGTCTTTTGCAGCTGATTTTTATAAATGGGTTTAAAGGTACGGGTATACATTTACATAGGTCTTGGAACGCCGGCAAGCCCGTTTTCAAAACTAATAAAAATAGACAACGTTACCGGGAACGATTGCGTAAAAAAAACAAGATAAACAAGGCATCTTTCTGATGGTTTTTGGCTGAAAACAACGGATATTTATTTTTTCAAACCGCTTCATGAAACGATTGCCACTCAACACTTTTACCGCCTTTTGCCTTATTGCAGCGCAATTAACTGTTTCCGCGCAGACCCAGCCCGTCATTAAATCAACTTCATTTAAAAAGGATACCTTCTCCATCATACAGTACGGAGCAGTGTCAAACGGGGTTGCGTTAAACACCAAAAGTATCAATGCTGCCATAGCCGCCTGTAGTAAAAAAGGCGGCGGCACCGTGTTGGTACCTGCTGGCTTTTGGCTTACGGGGCCTATTATTTTAAAAAGCAATACCAATCTGCACCTGGCAGAAAATGCGTTACTGCAGTTCACCACCGACTTTAGCCAATATCCACTGGTGGAAGGCAACTGGGAAGGATTGCCTGCTGTGCGCAATCAATCGCCCATATCTGCCAGCAATGCAGAAAATATCGCCATCACCGGAAAGGGAATTATTGATGGGGGTGGAGACGCCTGGCGGGCTGTGAAAAAAGACAAGCTCACAGAAACGCAATGGAAGCGTTTGGTGGAAAGCGGCGGCCTGCTCAGCGAAGACAAAAAAACATGGTACCCCACCCAAAAATTCTTTAAAGGTGTTCAAACCAAAGATGCAGGTGTACTGAAAGACGGAAAGACCGCCAAAGATTTTGAAGATATCAAAGACTTCCTGCGCCCCAACCTGCTGGTGCTGAACAATTGTAAAAGAATATTGCTGGAAGGCGTTACATTCCAAAACTCACCCGCCTGGTGCCTGCATCCATTGATGTGCGAAAACCTGACGGTGAGAAATGTTTACGTAAAAAATCCCTGGTACGCACAGAATGGCGATGGCATCGATGTAGAATCCTGCAAAAACGTATTGCTGGAGAACAGCACGTTTGATGTGGGCGATGATGGTATCTGCATTAAATCGGGCCGCGATGCAGAAGGCAGGAAAAGAAATATGCCCACGCAGGACATAATTGTGCGTAAATGCATCGTGTACCATGCCCACGGCGGTTTTGTTATTGGCAGCGAAATGAGTGGCGGCGCTAAAAACATTTTTGTGTATGATTGTTCTTTTATTGGAACGGATATCGGTCTTCGTTTTAAAACCACGCGGGGCAGGGGCGGTGTAGTGGAGAATATTTATATCAAAAACATCAACATGAAAGATATCGCCGGCGAAGCGATATTGTTTGACATGTATTATATGGCCAAAGACCCGGTACAATTGGCGGGAGAAAAAAGAGAACTGCCCAATGCCGAATTTAAACCGGTGGATGAAACCACGCCGGTGTTTAAAAACTTCCGCATCAGCAATGTGTATTGCCTGGGTGCTGCGAAGGCTATTTTCATACGCGGCTTACCAGAAATGCATGTAACCGATATTCTACTGGAGCAGATGGTGCTGCAGGCTGCCAAAGGCATTGATGTGCAGGAAGCCTCTAACATACAATTCAAAAACATACAGGTACTGTCTGCAGATACCAACCCCGTGGTGGATCTGGTTCAAAGCGACAATATTTCATTCGACCGGGTTTCATATAACGACAGCAGCCAGTTGCTGTTCAGGGTAAGTGGCGACCGGGTGAAGAAAATTGATATCAGCAAAACAGATGCATCGAAAGCCCAACAGCGGCTTTCAACAGATGCAGGTGCAGATGCGAAGGAGATAAAATTATAAACATCCTCCGCGATGAAAGTTATTGTAAAAGTGGCGGGTCAAAGACCCGGAAAACATAGGGATTCGAAGCCGCCTGTCGCAATTAGCCCTGAAAGGGCGGCATATCTCAGCGTCGGGTGAAGCCCGATGCGCAGCAAAACGACCCGTCTAAACGGATATTATAACCATGAAAAAAGCAATTGTAATAGCATTCTTTTTAATCAGTTTTCTGGCGCAGGCGCAGCAAAACCTCAGTGAGCGTATAGCCGCCACCGTGATGAATACCTGGAAAGATTCTTTTGCGCTGGATGGCCGGCAGGCCCGCTGGTCGTACGACCTGGGCGTAATTTTAAAAGGCTTTGAAGGCATCTGGCAGCATACCGGCAACGCGCAGTATTATAACTACATCCAGAAAATGATGGATGTGTACATACAGGAAGACGGCAGCATACGCGACTACAAAGCGGCAGATTACAATATTGACTATGTAAATAATGGAAAGCTGGCACTGCTGCTCTACAAGGTAAGCGGTAAAGAAAAATACCTGAAAGCAGCCAACCTGCTGAGGGATCAGCTGCGCACCCACCCGCGTACAAAAAACGGGGGTTTCTGGCACAAGAAAATTTACCCCTGGCAGATGTGGCTGGATGGTCTGTACATGGGAGAACCATTTTATGCAGAGTATGCCGACCTGGTACATGAAGACACCGCTTTTAATGATATCGCCCGGCAGTTTATACAGATGGAAAAACATGCCAGGGATGCAAAAACGGGTTTGCTCTATCATGCCTGGGATGAAAGCAAAGAACAGCAATGGGCCAATAAGCAAACCGGCCTGTCGTCGCATATATGGGCAAGGGCTATGGGCTGGTATGGCGTAGCGCTGGTAGATGCGCTGGATTGGTTTCCACAAAACCACCCGCAGCGAAGGGAACTCATTGCCATATTGAACCGCTTTGCCACTGCTGTTGAGAAAGTACAGGATAAATCATCCGGGCTCTGGTACGATATCATTGACGAACCCACTAAAAAAGGAAACTATTTTGAAGCTTCTGCAGCTTCTATGTTTGTATTTGCCACTGCCAAAGGCGTACGTTTGGGTTACCTGCCTGCTGCAAAAATCAATATCGCCAAAAAGGGCTACCAGGGACTTGTATCCCGGTTTATTAAAGAAGAAAATGGGCAGACCAACCTGCATGGTACCGTAAAGGTCTCCGGCCTGGGCGGTAATCCTTACCGCGATGGCAGTTTTGACTATTACATGAGTGAACAGGTGATTGTAAATGATCCTAAAGGACTGGGTGCATTTATACTTGCCAGTAATGAAATGGAAATGCTGCCTG
>JANPGT010000612.1:0-1555 GCA_031424135.1 Chitinophagaceae bacterium | reverse complement strand
TTTGCTATAAAGAAGTTAGCTTCAGTTAGTGGGTTTTAGAGAAGTCTCTGTATCGCACAGGGGCTTCTATCTTTACCGGCTGGCATCAGTTACTATTCTTACCCTGCCGATTAAAAAAGTACCCCTGGCGGGCAGACAGGCTGCACCTTATTTTTGAAACTATGAAAACAATCAAAATTCCGGAAACCAGGGCAGACAGAGAAATAGACAGCGCTGTGCAGCCAAAAAAAAATCAACTGAAAGACCTGGTGCCCAATGTAGGTTTTAAGGATGCTGTCATCAGGTTTGGTATCTCCCTTCTTATCCCTATGGTTTTGCTATTGGCCGACAAGCACCTGATCATGTACGCAGCGCCAGTAATGGCCTACCTGCTCGTATCGGCCATTGGACATTTTTGTGTAGTAAATTTCCTTTGGCACCGTTATGTAAAAAAAGAACCGGCCCCTGCACAACCGCCGTATGGCACAGATCCCAATTACCCGGAAGAATCGGTGTAAAATAGCTACCAAATACCGTTTACTACCCTTTCAGAATTATCTGGCGGGTATATACAGGGTAAATGTGGCGCCTTTGCCGGGTAAGCCATCTGCAGTAATTATACCTTCGTGTTTCTCTACAATTTTCTTTACAATGGCCAGCCCTATGCCTGTGCCGGCATAGGCTTCCCGATCGTGCAGGCGCTGAAACACTTCAAATATCTGGTCTTTGTATTGCGGATCGAAACCAATTCCATTATCCTGGAATGAAATACAGCAATATTGTTTTTCCGGCAGCAGCTGGGCATTGGCAAAATGACTGCCGGCCCCCATCTCAGTTTTAATAACAATATGCGGTGGCACACCCGTTTTTGAAAACTTTAAGGCGTTCACAACAAGGTTTTGAAACAATTGCCGGAACTGCAAAAGGTTGACCGTAATTGTATCCAGCTGTGGGTAGTCAATAATGGCGCTCTTTTCCTGGATACTTTCTGCAAGATCTATTTTTACGCCACTGATAATGGTGGCCAGGCTGACAGACTCAAACGACCATTCACCGATATTGGTATGAGAATACACGAGCAGGTCTTCAATCAGTGCCTGCATGCGTATGCCGGCTTCTTTCATCTTGTTAAAATACTCCTTTCCTTTTTCCGAAAGACCAGCGTATTCTTTTTCAAGTATACGGTTGATAAAAGTTTGAATTTTCCGCAATGGTTCCTGCAAGTCATGACTGGAAACATAATTGAATGATTCCAGGTCCTTATTCAATTTCAGCAATTCAATGTTTTTCTGTAAAAGCGATTCATTGGCCTGCTTCAGTTCCAGGGTGCTGACCGCTATTTTTTCCTGTAGCTCCCTTTCGTGCCTTTGGATAATTTGCAGTATTTTATTTTTTGCCACTACCTGTGCTGTTACTTCATAACCAAAAACCAGTATGGAATATATTTTATTGTTGTCGTCATACATTGGCTGGTAGCTGAAATTGAAATAGCCGGTTTCTGGAACAGCATTTTCATCCCTGCCCATTACAATAGGAATGTCAATGCCCACATAAGGTTCGCCCGTATCATAGACTT